>JAEEHW010000128.1 GCA_016281055.1 Prevotella sp. | reverse complement strand
TCACAATTCATCAACGTTGACCATGCCGCGAAGCACCTGAAAGGTTTGCGCGTGTCTATGAAGCCCTATATTGACCAGGGGTGGATGGAGAACATACCGCTATGCGCCGTGGAGTCATATTTTCACGCATTGTCACAATAACGTCAGTTTTCGTGATACATTGATTTGTGGAATACAAACTTGTGTATATGAAAAAAACTTTGTAACTTTGCCGCGATAAACAATATAAATAGGTATATAACTTTTAGTAAAGAAGAAATGAAGAAATTATTTTTATTCTCGTTGATGTCGGTGCTGGCGTTGACGGCACAGGCTGGTAATAAGGTAAAATTCACGATTACAGGCAAGACTACTACCAAATCACAGGAAATTACGATAGCTAACTATGCCACTGGCAAAGTGGTGGGCACGGCGGCTGTAAAGGAAGGCAACTTCACCTATAGCGGCAGCGAGGAGGCTGACACTTATCTTGTGCTCGTGGACAAGGCTGGCAAGAAGAAAAATTACGTTATCACCGATGGTCCGGAAATCATGCTTGACATGACCAAGAACATGGCAACGGGAACGCCCCTTAACGAGGAACTCTATTCCGTGAGTTATCAGATAGGTCAACTCTATAAGAAGGAACAATATGCGGAAGCGCGTGCTTATATGCTTGAGAAAATTGAAGCAAACAAGGATAACTGCGTGCCGGACTTCCTAATACTGAACAACAGTGATTTGTTGGATTATCCTAAGTTGAAGGAACTAATGAACAGTGGCGCCTACTATACCAAGCATCCTCTGAAGGTATATATCAACAAGCACCTGGAGTCTCTTGAAAAGGTACAGAAGCTGATAGGCACACAGTTTAAAGACTTCAAGATACCTGATATGCGCGGCGTCAAGCACCGCATTTCAGAGTTTGTAGGACAGAAGAATTATGTGTTCATTGATTTCTGGGCCTCATGGTGCAAGCCCTGCTTGTCAGAGATTCCAAACATCAAGAAAAACTATGAACTATACCATGCCAAAGGTTTTGATGTCGTTGGCATCTCCCTGGACAGTGACAAGGGTAAGTGCATTGCCGCCATCGGCAAGTATAATTTGCCATGGCAGAATTTCTGTGACTATGACGGCTGGAACTCTGTTGCGGCAACGGTCTATGACGTACACAGCATCCCGTTCAACCTGCTATGTGACGGTGATGGAAAGATAGTGGCGGTAAACCTGCGCGGCAAGGCTCTCGGCATAAAGCTGAAGGAGATTTATGGGGAATAGGTGATATGATAGCTATTACGATGTAATATGAATGCTTTTGCAGGGCATTATAAAACGAAATTATGCAGATTAAACTAATATAAAAAGAAATTACGCAGATTAACACTAATTGTCTCAATCGGTGTAATCTGCGTAATTTGACTTAATCAGTTGTATTATTTGTATTATGGAAAAGTGTTAAGGAAAATCTTGTTATGCGTTTTCATGTACGTCTGCCACGGCGCGGCCGGACGGTTCGTTCATGTTCTTCCATGCCTCGTCCCATTCAAGCGCCTTGGCCGTAGAGCATGCCACGCTGGCCTCGTGAGGTACGGCACGCGCTGCGCTGTCGCTTGGGAAGTGCTCCTCGAAGATTGAGCGGTAGTAGTATTCCTCCTTGCACATCGGGGTGTTGATGGGGAAGCGCTCGGCGGCGTGAGCCATCTGTTCGTCGGTGACGGCCTGCGAGGTTATCTCCTTCAGGGTGTCTATCCATGAGTAGCCTACGCCGTCGGAGAACTGTTCCTTCTGGCGCCATGCCACGCTGTCGGGCAGCATCGAGGCGAAGGCCTCGCGCACCAGTTTCTTCTCCATTACGGTGCCCGGACACATCTTGTATTCAGGGTTCAGGGACATTGCCACGTCGAGGAACTCCTTGTCAAGGAACGGCACGCGTCCCTCTACGCCCCATGCGCTGAGTGACTTGTTGGCGCGCAGGCAGTCGTACTGGTGCAGTTTTGAGAGTTTGCGCACCGTCTCCTCATGAAACTCCTTTGCATCGGGAGCCTTGTGGAAGTACAGGTAGCCGCCGAACACCTCGTCGGCACCTTCGCCTGAGAGCACCATCTTGATGCCCATCGACTTGATGACGCGTGCCAGCAGATACATCGGTGTTGAGGCGCGCACGGTGGTCACGTCGTAGGTTTCTATGTAGTATATGACGTCGCGTATGGCGTCGAGTCCTTCCTGTATGGTATAGTTTATCTCGTGGTGCACGGTGCCAATGTGCTCAGCCACCTCGCGGGCCTTGGCAAGGTCGGGGGCGCCCTTCAGTCCGACGGCAAACGAGTGCAGTCTTGGCCACCATGCCTTCTCCTCGCCGTCGCTCTCCACGCGATGGGCAGAGAATTTCTTTGCTATGGCAGATGTCACGCTGCTGTCCAGTCCGCCAGAGAGCAGCACGCCGTAAGGCACGTCACACATCAGCTGGCGCTTTACGGCAGCCTCCAGTCCTTCGCGCACAGCCTCCACGCTTTCCTTATATGATAGGTGTGCCGTCTCGCCTGTCTCGCCAGAGCAGTCGCCAGGCATCTTGTCCATCCATTCGCGCTTGTACCACTTGGTCAGTTCGTATTTTGTCGCGCATTTGGAATTGTGCATTGTGCATTGTGCATTGTGCATTACATAGTGTCCCGGCAGGAACGGCTCATACTCGTCGCAGAATCCCTCCAGCGCCTTCAGTTCTGAAGCCACATACACCTTGCCGTCCTTGTCGTGGCCGATGTAGAGAGGTATGACGCCGATGGGGTCGCGGCCAATGAGATACTTGTCGGCCTCCTCATCATAGAGTGCGAAGGCGAAGATGCCGTTCAGTTTCTCGAATATCCATGAGGGGTCGCTGCATCCCATGCGCTTCCAGTCGCGATAGAGAGCCAGTATGACCTCACAGTCGCTCTTTGTCTGGAACTCGTAGCGTCCTTCGTACCATTTTCTTATCTCGCGGTGGTTGTATATCTCACCGTTCACGGCAAGCACCACCTTGCCGTCGGGCGAGAACAGTGGCTGCTGTCCCGATACGGGATCGACAATACTCAGGCGCTCGTGTGCCAGGATGGCCGAGCCGCCTACGTAGATACCGCTCCAGTCAGGTCCGCGGTGACGGATTTTCTGACTCATGCGCAGAGCCTTCTGACGCAGTTCCTGCGTCTGCTCCTTGATTCCAAATATACATGCTATTCCACACATAGTTGTTTGCTTTTGATTGTTTGGGGTTATCTGAGAAATCAGAGTTATCGGAGTTATCGGAATATTCGGAGTAATCGGAGTATTCTGAATATTCTGAATAATCTGAGTTATCTGAAAACTTTATTTTTTATACTTATTCTGATAATATTCTACGAAGGCATTGTTGCATAGGCGCACACCGCCTGGGGTGGGGTAGCGGCCTGTGAAATACCAGTCGCCGGGGTGGTTGGGGCAAGCCTTGTGCAGTCCTTCGATGCTCTGGAATACCAGTTCCACTGGTGTCTGCATGCCTTCCGGCCGGAGCATCTCCACTATCTTGCGGTTTATCTCGTCAACGGTGAAGGGAGCGTAGATGGCGCGTACGTGGTTTGTAAGTGAAGACTTTGCTTCCGCTACAGATTCCATGCAATTTCGATACACGTCCTCAATCAACTTCTCCATGCCGCGCTCCTTGATGAGCGCTATGGCAGCACGGAAGGCGCACAGTTCTTCCAGGTGTGACATGTCAATGCCGTAGTAGTCGGGGTATCTTATCTGTGGTGAGCTCGACACCATGACAATCTTCTTTGGGTGCAGGCGGTCTAGAATCTTGAAGATGCTCTCGCGCAATGTCGTACCGCGCACTATCGAGTCGTCGATGATGACGAGATTGTCCTTGTATGGCATCAGTGAGCCGTATGAGATGTCATAGACGTGTGCGGCGAGGTCGTTGCGCTCAGCACCGTCGCTGATAAACGTGCGCAGTTTGATGTCCTTCCACAGCACCTTCTCGGTCCTCACATCGTGGTTAAGCATCCTTATGCCGTTGGTCATGCCGTAGTATGCCACCTCTGCCGTGTTTGGTATGTATGAGAATACGGTGTTCTCTATGTCGCCGTTGATGGAATTGAGTATGGTGGGCGTCAGCTGTTCTCCCAGCCGCTTGCGTTCCTGATAGATGTCGCGGTCAGAGCCACGGCTGAAGTATATGCGCTCAAAGGAGCAGGCGCTCAGCTGCTGTGCCGGCATTATCTGTTTCAGCTTCATCTCGCCGCTTTTCCTTATTATCAGCGACTCACCCGGTTTCAGTTCCCTGATATCCTCGGCCTGCAGGTCGAAGGTGGTCTGTATTACCGGCCTTTCGCTTGCCACCACCACTACCTCGTCGTCGTGGTAGTAGAAGGCGGGGCGTATGCCCCACGGGTCGCGCATTGTGAACATTTCGCCAGAGCCTGTCAGTCCGCACATCACATATCCTCCGTCATAGTGAGGCATGGTGGTCTTCAGCACGTTTGCCATATCCACGTTGTCGTCGATGTAGTCGGTGATGCCGGTGCCTTCCAGACCTTTCTCTTTCGCCTCTGCAAACAGTCGTTCCACCTCGCGGTCCAGTCGGTGTCCCATCAGTTCCAGCGTGATGTATGAATCGCTGTATATGCGCGGTGACTGTCCCTGGTCGGTGATGAACTTAAACACCTCCTCGATGTTAGTCATGTTGAAGTTGCCGCATAGGCAGAGGTTCTTCGCCTTCCAGTTGTTGCGTCGCAGGAAGGGGTGCACATACTGCAGTCCGCTCTTACCTGTCGTGGAGTATCGCAGGTGACCCATGAAGAGTTGTCCTGTGAAGGAGTCGTCGATGCGTCCGAATATTTCAGTGATGGCATCTTTTCCCTCAGCCTTTTCGCGGAACATATATTCCTTGCCGGGTGTGGCATTCAGGTTGACACACGCCATGCCGGCGCCCTCCTGTCCACGGTTGTGCTGTTTCTCCATCAGCAGGTACAGCTTGTCCAGTCCGTAGCGTGGCGTACCGTATTTCTCCTTATAGTATTCCAGTGGTTTCAGCAGGCGTATCATTGCCACGCCGCACTCATGCTTTAGTTCTTCCATTGTTGTAGCGTTATTACGTTATAACGTTATAGCGATGTGACACATTTCTTCACAAAACTCATGAACAGAGGGTGTGGGTGCAGTACCGTAGAGGAATACTCCGGATGGAACTGCGTGCCTATGTACCATTTCAGTGTAGGCACCTCCACAATCTCCACGAGGTCGGCCTTGGGGTTTATGCCCACGCATGCCATGCCGTTCTTCTCGTATTCCTCCTTGTATTTGTTGTTGAACTCATAGCGGTGCCTGTGGCGCTCGCTGATTGTAAGTGAGGAATTGGGCTGTGCAGTATAGGCTTCTGCAACCTTGCTGCCTTCTTTCAACTCGCAGTCGTAGGCACCCAGTCGCATTGTTCCGCCCATCTGCGTGATGTTCTTCTGCTCCTCCATGATGTCGATGACGTTATTCTTCGTCTCGGCATCAATCTCCACGCTGTTGGCATCCTTGTAGCCCAGCACGTTGCGTGCAAACTCAATCACCATCATCTGCATGCCCAGACATATTCCAAAGGTCGGGATGTCGTGTGTGCGGGTGTATTGAGCCGCGGTGATTTTTCCCTCTATGCCCCTGCTGCCGAAACCCGGACAGATAAGCACGCCTGCCATGCCCTTCAGTTTTTCGGCCACGTTGTCGGGGGTGATGTCCTCGCTGTTTGTGAAGTGTATCTTCACTTTCACGTCATTGTATATTCCGGCGAGGTTGAGGCTCTCGCGTATGCTCTTGTATGCATCCTGCAGATCATATTTTCCCACGAGTGCCACGTGCACCTCACGGGTGGCGCTGCGCTGTTTCTCAAGGAAGTTGCGCCAGGGCTTCATTGCCGGTGTCTCGCCTACCGGTATGCCCATCTTGCGCAGTATGGCAGCATCGAGTCCCTGTCGCTGCATGTTGACCGGCACCTCGTAGATGCTCGGCATGTCTTCGCTCTGCACCACACATTCAAGGTCCACGTTACAGAAAGAAGCCACCTTCTGGCGCATACCGTCGTCAAGGTGGTGTTCGGTGCGCAGCACCAGTATGTCGGGCTGTATGCCCATGCCCTGCAGTTCCTTTACAGAGTGCTGTGTGGGCTTTGTCTTCAGTTCGCCGGCGGCCTTCAGGTATGGCACGTATGTAAGATGCACGCATACGGCATCACGTCCCAGTTCCCAACGCAGCTGTCGTATGGCCTCCATGAACGGTGCACTCTCGATGTCGCCGATGGTTCCGCCCACTTCGGTGATGACGAAGTCGAATGAAGAATTTAAGGATTGAAGAGTTGAAGAATTGAAGTTTTTTTCGTTATCTTTTATTTTTCCATTCTTCAATTCTTCCATTCTTAGTATCCTTCTCTTTATCTCGTCCGTGATGTGCGGTACCACCTGTATGGTCTTGCCGAGATAGTCGCCGCGGCGCTCGCGGTCTATGACGCTCTGGTATATGCGTCCTGTTGTCACGCTGTTGTCACGTGTCGTTTCTATGCCCGTGAAACGCTCATAGTGACCCAGGTCGAGGTCTGTCTCCATACCGTCGGCCGTCACGTAGCACTCACCGTGCTCGTAGGGATTGAGCGTGCCCGGATCGATGTTTATGTATGGGTCAAACTTCTGAATGGTGACCTTGAAGCCACGTGCTTGCAGCAGCTTTCCTATGCTTGCGGAGATAATGCCTTTTCCTAATGAGGAAACCACACCGCCTGTAACGAAAATGTATTTTGTATCCATGCGACTGCAAAGTTACTACAAAAAGTTAGAAAAACAAAGAAAACTGTTACAAAATGTATCTTAAAACAAAAAGAAAATAACAATCTGTAAAGTTTTTATAAGAAAATACTTCCAGATTGTTATCATCTTGCAAAGAAAAACGTCACTTTTTCGACAAAGTGACGTTTGTGTAAAGAATTTAGATTATCATAATCATGGCTGCAGTGTGAAACCGAGTGCGAGGTATGCCCTTTGTGAGCATGGGTTGCCGGTCACCTGAGCGAAGATAGGTATTGAGAACGTGTCGGTCACGCGTATGTCTTTTGTTGCCTTCAGCGTCACGTTTGTGACTGCAAATCCCTTTACATTCTCATAGAAATCCGTAGCGTATGGTACTACACCCAGGGATGCCGTCCAGTCGCAGGTAGCGAGTTTGAAGGGTGCGCTGACTTCGAAGTAGCTGCTGTAGGCGCGCTCACCGTTTTTGTTTACGCCATCGTTGCCTGAGAAGTTGGTGTACCACTGCAGTGCGACAGGTCCGAAGTCGTAGCCGATGTTGGCTTCAAAGACGTGGTTGGTGCCGTGTGCGTCATACTTGAAGTAACGTCCTTCAGGGTCCTTGCCATTGCTGAACCAGTAGTCGGTCACACCGATGTTGAAACCACCCGTGGTGTATGCCAGCGTCAGGTCAAACTCCTTGTTGTCGTTGGTGTCAACCAGTCCGTAGCTGCCCCATGCCGTGAGCGAGAGTCCTTTGTAACTTACGCCGAGTGTAGGCTGTACGGCTGCGCTTCCAAGGCTTTGTCCGCGCCATACGTAATGCGTTACGAAGTCTGCCGCAACAGTTGTTTCTACGTTATCCTGAGCTTTTGCGCCAACCATTGCGCATGTCATCATCAATCCTAAAACAATCTTCTTCATAATAGTATCTCCTTTTAATTTGTGTTTGTATTGTGTATCCTTAAGGTCCTTAAAGTCTCTAAGGTCCTTAAAGTCCTTAAAGTCTTTAAAGTGAAAATTAGTTGTAGCAGCTCTCGCCGTGCTCGTAAACGTCGAGGCCTTCCTCCTCAATGCGGTTGTCAACGCGCAGTCCGTGCAGTTTCTTTATACCGTAGAAGAGTATCACGCCGCATACGGCAGCCCAGAGGTCGATGACCAGTATGCCGAAGCACTCTGCACCGAAGAAGCCCCATCCGTATCCGTAGAAAGCACCGTTTGTAGTAGAAAGCAGTCCGGTCATCAGTGTACCGATAATACCGCATACGCCATGTACGCTTGATGCGCCTACAGGATCGTCGATGTGCAGTTTGTGGTCGATGAACTCAATAGAGTAAACGAGTACGATGCCGCATACGAGTCCGATGACAACTGCGCCTATTGGTGATACGAGGTCACAGCCTGCGGTGATGCCTACCAAGCCTGCCAGTACACCGTTGAGGGTGAGTGAGAGAGATGGCTTGCCGTACTTTATCCATGTCAGGAACATTGTTGCACATCCACCTGCAACAGCTGCAAGGTTTGTGGTGAGGAATACGTGTGAGATTGCCACGCGGTTAACCTCGCCTGATGCTGCCAGCTGGCTGCCAGGGTTGAAGCCGAACCATCCGAGCCACAGGATGAATACGCCCAGAGCTGCCATTGCAAGGTTGTGTCCAGGAATAGCGCGGCTCTTGCCGTCCTTTGAATACTTACCGATACGTGGTCCGAGTGCGATGGCGCCAATCAGTGCCAGTACGCCGCCCACGCTGTGAACGATAGCTGAACCAGCGAAATCATGGAATACGTCGCCGAAGGTGCTCATCATGAAGCCGTCAGCAGCGTCGCTGCACAGCCAGCCGCCGCCCCATGTCCAGTGACCCTCTATCGGGTAGATGAAGAGCGAAATCACGGCGCTGTAAACCAAATACATTGAGAACTTAGTGCGCTCAGCCATGGCACCGCTCACGATGGTGGCCGATGTGGCACAGAAAACAGTCTCGAAAATCAGGAAGCCCTCTACGGGCAGGTCGCCTTTGTAAAAAGACAGGTCGCCCCAGTTAGGCATGCCTATGAAACCGGCACCCTCGCTGCCGAACATAAATCCGAAACCGATGAAGAAAAACAGCAGTGAGCCGAACATGAAGTCCACGAAGTTCTTCATAAGAATGTTGGCGGTGTTCTTCTTCTGCGTAAATCCTGCCTCGCACAGGGCGAAGCCCGGCTGCATCCAGAATACAAGCATGGCTGCGAGCAGCATCCATACGGTGTCGAGTGAAATACCTATCTCGTTCATAATCTTGTGTTTTTTAGTTTGTGTTTGTGTTGTTGTCTCTTGGTATGCCGTCTCCTACTCTGGACGGCAAAATGTTACTTCTTGTCTCTGAGGACAGTGTCGCCGTGCTCGCCGGTGCGTATGGACCATGTGTCTATCATGTCGCTGACGAATATGCGACCGTCACCTACCTCGCCTGTGTGGGCCACTTTCAATATCACGTTCACAGTAGGCTCCACAAACTGGTCGCGGCATACTATGGTGAGCGCCACGCGCTCTATCACGTCCGTTGAATACTGCACGCCGCGGTATATTCTTTCCTCGCGGCTCTGTCCTATGCCGTGCACGTTGTGATACTCGAACCAGTCAATATCAGACTGCAGCAGGGCTTCTTTTACTTCTTCGAACTTTGTTCTCCGAATAATTGCCTCAATCTTTTTCATACCTTTATTAAAATTAGTGTTCACTTCTGTCCTCCGTTTGCGCTATGAAGGACGTTCTTATGTCAATTGACAATGCAATGCATCGTACGAAGCAAATAGCGAAAGTCTGTCAGAACAGGCTCGCAGTTGCTTTTGCAAGTTTGCAAGTGCAAAGTTACAACAAAATGATAGAATATAAAAGAATTTGGCTACACTTTGTAATAAAAAAGTGTAGCCAAATAACAATTTGATAAGTTTTGAGGGTATTTTCTTGTCTTTCTGTTTACATATTGTACGAAAAAGCACTCATTGTGTCGCAAAATGTCAAAGGGGGTTATTCTCCTTTGTATTTCTCCCTTATATGCTCCTCGTACTCTGCGATTTCGCGCTCGCCGATGTGGGCCAGGCCGTAGTGTTCATCGTGCTGTGAGAAGTCGAGGCCCACCTTTTCGCTGTATTGTGACACGCGCATCGGTATCAGTCGGTCGATGAGCATGTATCCCAGCCAGCTCATGGCGAAGGTATATGCGAAGACGATCACTATTGCCAGGAGATGATAGAGGAATACCACGAAGCCTTCCCATGTTCCGGCTATCAGTCCCTCCTGTATGAAGATACCCGTGAGCACGGTGCCGAAGATACCGCCTGTGCCGTGGGTGGGGAATACGTCGAGTGCATCGTCAATCCTTGTGTGTGAGCGCCAGTATACGGCGATGTTGCATATCAGTGTTATTACGAATGCGATGAAGATACTCTGTCCGACGGTGACATAGCCCGCTGACGGTGTGATGGCCACCAGGCCGACCACGCAGCCTACTGCAGCACCCATAGCCGACGGTTTGCGTCCGCGCAGGCAGTCGAAGAATATCCATGTCATCATGGCTGTTGCCGATGCAGTGTTGGTGTTGAGGAAAGCCTTCACAGCCTGTCCGTCGGCATGGAGTGAAGAACCGGCGTTGAAGCCGAACCATCCGAGCCACAGCATGGCAGCGCCGAGCAGTACGAAAGGAATGTTTGCCGGTTCGCTGCGGCGTGTGTCAGCCTTGCGCCTGCCGAGGAAGATAGCTCCGGCGAGTGCTGCAACACCTGATGAGGCATGCACCACGATACCGCCGGCGAAGTCGATGACGCCCCAGCGCATGAAGAGTCCTTCCGGATGCCATGTCATGTGAGCCAGCGGACAGTAAATCACGAAGAAGAAGAACATCATGAAGAACATATATGCCGAGAAGCGCACGCGCTCTGCAAACGAACCCGTGATAAGCGACGGCGTGATGATGGCAAACTTCATCTGGAACAGTGCAAACAGAGCCAGCGGTATCGTTGCGCCGCCCAGTATGTTTCCTGCCGGTGTGGTATATACCGCTCCGCCCACGCCCTTGAACATCAGGAACGTCGCCGGGTTGCCGATTATTCCGCCGATGTCGTCGCCGAAACACAGTGAAAAACCTACCACCACCCACAGGACGGAAATCAGTCCCATGGCAATGAACGACTGCAGCATGGTGGAAATCACATTCTTCGCACCCACCATGCCACCGTAGAAGAACGACAGTCCCGGTGTCATCATCAATACAAAAATCGTGGCCGTTATCAGCCATGCCACATCAGCAGCCGATATCACCGACCAGTCACACTCAAACGACGGCTCTCCCACCGCCAGTCCTGCCATGGCAATCAGCGTCATGGCCGCCATCAGGACTACCCATCTTTTCTTTGCTTTCATGTCTTATACCTATTATATTATATATATATTACAGTTAATAAATTACAATCTGCTAAAATCGGTTGCAAAATTAATACAATTTGTTATATTTGTAATATAAAACACAGCATTTTGATTTTTGAAATATACAAGTAAAAACATTATGTAAACTTTTTGTCATGTCATACATTCAAATATTTTACATTTTGACATATTTTTAGTTATATTTATTACAAAATGATTTTTTTCTTCTTTGTAAAGAATAAAAACGTCAAAAATAATTTGTGTAATCGAGCAAAATGTATTAACTTTGCACTCGCAAATTCATAAAAAGCGCTTGCAAATTCGTAAAAGCGACCACGAACTAATCGTGTTTATGCTTAAATAAAAGCATATAGGCATGGGATAAGACTTATACAAAAATTAGAAAAAAATAAAAGATTTAATAATAAGGGTAATATGACAGATCAAGAATCACAGAGCTCGCAGAGAGGGCTTTACCAATCTGAATATGAGCACGACGCATGCGGCGTGGGCATGGTGGTAAACATCCATGGTGGCAAGAGCCACGAACTGGTGGATAATGCACTGAAGGTACTTGAGAATATGGAGCACCGCGGCGCAGAGACACGCGACAAGACCGGCGACGGTGCTGGCATCATGGTGCAGATACCCCATGAGTTTATATTGTTGCAGGGTATTCCTGTGCCGGAGAAAGGACACTACGGCACGGGTTTGGTATTTTTGCCTAAGGAGGAGAAAGCTCAGCACAAGGTGATGAGCGTGATGATAGAGGAGATAGAGCGCGAAGGCTTGCAGATGATGCATGTAAGAGCCGTGCCAACATGTCCGGAGGCACTGGGTGTGGCTGCGCGTGAAGTGGAGCCAGACATCAAGCAGGTGTTCATAACAAAGACTGCGGTGGGAACAGAGGCCGTTAGCGATGCTGACGATCTGGACCGCACATTATATAAGGTGAGAAAGCGCATTGAGAAGCGCATCAGCGATGAGGACTTCTACATCTGTTCGCTGTCAAGCAAGAGCATAATATACAAAGGTATGCTCACCAGCGGTCAGCTCAGACGTTATTTCCCTGATTTGTCAAACCCATACTTCACGAGTGGTTTGGCACTGGTACACTCTCGTTTCTCTACCAACACCTTCCCGAAGTGGAAACTGGCACAGCCGTTCCGCCTCCTTGCCCACAATGGTGAGATCAACACCATCCGCGGCAACCGTGGCTGGATGAAAGCTCGTGAGAGTGTGCTCAACAGTGAGGCTCTGGGAGACATCAAGGAGTTGAGTCCTATCGTACAGGAGGGCATGTCTGACTCTGCCAGCCTTGACAACGTGTTTGAGTTCCTCATGATGAGCGGACTGTCACTGCCACAGGCTATGGCGATACTCGTGCCAGAATCGTTCAACGACAAGAACCCCATCAGCGAAGATCTTAAAGCATTCTATGAATATCACTCAATACTGATGGAGCCGTGGGACGGTCCTGCCGCCCTGCTCTTCAGCGACGGCCGCTATGCCGGCGGAATGCTTGACAGAAACGGTCTGCGTCCGAGCCGCTACACCATCACCAAGCAAGGCATGATGGTGGTTGCCTCAGAGGTAGGCGTGATGGACTTCGAGCCTACCGACGTGGTTAGCAAGGGTCGTCTGCAGCCGGGTAAGATATTGCTCATCGACACTCAGGAGGGCAAGATATATTATGACGGAGAGATAAAGGAAAAGCTCGCCAAGGCACATCCTTACCGTGAATGGCTCAGCGAGAACCGCGTGCAGCTGGAGAAGCTGAAGAGCGGCCGCAAGGTTGAGAACTCCGTTGAGGACTATGAGCGCAAGCTCGTGACCTTCGGCTTCGGCCAGGAAGACATCGACCGCACCGTCGTGCCGATGGCTACCGGTGGTCAGGAGCCTGTGGCTGCCATGGGTAACGATACGCCGCTGGCAGTTGTCAGCGACCGTCCGCAGGTATTCTTCAACTATTTCCGTCAGCAGTTTGCACAGGTGACAAACCCTGCCATCGACCCAATCCGCGAGGAACTCGTCATGAGTCTCACGGAGTATATCGGCGCCGTAGGCACAAACATCCTTACTCCTGATGCCTCAAACTGCAAGATGGTGCGCCTGCCGCAGCCGGTGCTCACCAACACACAGCTCGACATTCTGTGCAACATACGCTATAAGGGTTTCAAGACACAGAAACTCAGAATACTCTTTGAAATGGAGCAGGGTGAGGAAGGACTTCGCAAGGCACTTGACAACCTCTGTCACGAAGCAGAGAAATCTGTTGACGAGGGTGTGAACTACATCATCCTCTCTGACCGCGACATTGACGAGAAGCATGCCGCCATCCCATCGCTGCTTGCCGTCAGTGCCGTACACCACTACCTCATCAGCGTAGGCAAGCGTGTGCAGACGGCTCTCATCGTGGAGAGCGGCGAGATACGCGAGACGATGCACGCTGCGCTTCTGCTCGGCTATGGTGCAAGTGCGCTGTGTCCATACATGACTTTCGCCGTGCTCGACGACCTCGTGAAGAAGGGCAAGATACAGGAAGAGTATGCTACGGCTGAGAAGAACTACATCAAGGCTGTCGATAAGGGTCTGAAGAAGATAATGTCTAAGATGGGTATCTCTACCATCCGTTCTTACCGTGGTGCTAAGATATTCGAGAGCATCGGTCTCAGCGAGGAGTTGCTCCGCACATACTTCGGCACAGAGGTAAGCACCATCGGCGGTATCGGCCTCAAGGAGATTGCCCGCGATGCCATTGCTCTCAGAAAAGATGCCAACGGCATAAAGAACCAGGGACTCTTCTCATGGCGCAAGGACGGCATCAAGCATGCCTGGAACCCGGAGACCATCGCCAACCTGCAGTTGGCTACACGCCTGGGCAGCTATAAGAAGTTCAAGGAATGGGCCAAGATGGTTGACGAGAAGGAGTCACCTGTCTTCCTGCGCGACTTCTTCGGTTGGAAGAAGGCTGCCACACCGGTATCGCTCGACGAGGTGGAGCCGGTAGAGAGCATCGTCAAGCATTTCGTGACGGGTGCCATGTCATTCGGCGCATTGTCAATAGAGGCTCACGAAGCACTGGCACTGGCCATGAACAAACTCGGTGCACGCAGCAACACCGGTGAGGGCGGCGAGGACAACGCACGCTACCACACTGAGGTTGACGGTGTATCGCTCTCAAGTAAGACAAAGCAGATTGCCTCGGGACGTTTCGGCGTTACTGCCGAATACCTCGTCAATGCCGAGGAGATACAGATAAAGGTGGCTCAGGGTGCCAAGCCTGGTGAGGGCGGTCAGCTGCCTGGCTTCAAGGTGAACGACATCATCGCAAAGACGCGTAACGCCATTCCTGGCATATCGCTCATCTCACCACCGCCTCACCACGACATCTACAGTATCGAGGACCTGGCGCAGCTTATCTTCGACCTGAAGAACATCAACCCGACGGCTGCCGTCAGCGTGAAGCTCGTTGCTGAGAGCGGTGTGGGCACTATCGCCGCCGGTGTGGCAAAGGCAAAGGCCGACCTCATCGTCATCAGCGGTGCAGAGGGCGGCACGGGTGCATCACCTGTATCAAGTATGCGCTTCGCAGGTATCAGTCCTGAAATCGGACTGGCTGAGACACAGCAGACACTGGTCATAAACGGACTGCGCAACCAGGTGCGCCTGCAGACCGACGGACAGCTGAAGACTGCCAAGGACGTTGTCATCATGGCAATGCTAGGAGCCGACGAGTTCTCATTCGGCACACTGCCGCTCATCGTGCTCGGTTGTGTGATGATGCGTAAGTGTAACACCAACACCTGTCCGATGGGTGTGGCAACGCAGGATCCAGAGCTGCGCAAGCATTTCGAGGGCCGCGCCGACTATGTTGTAAACTTCTTCACCTTCCTTGCAGAGCAGGTGCGCGAGTACCTCAGCGAGATTGGCGTTCACAGCCTGAAGGAGATTATCGGCCGCACCGACCTCATCGAGGTGGATACCACAAATGCCACCGACAAGCAGAAGACGATAGACTTCAGCCGTCTGCTCCACAAGCCTGAGACCGACAAGGCTCTCTATTGGGACCGTGGCGAGTTCACCAAGGTCAGCGGTGTCAAGGATGAGGAAATCATCAAGGCAGCCAAGAAGGCAATAGACAAGAAAGAAGAGGTGAACCTCGACTATGCCATCAAGAATACCGACCGTGCCGTCACCACCATGCTCTCTGGCGCGATAGCCAAGAAATACGGTGAGGCAGGTCTGCCCGACGGCACTATCAAGATCAAGTTCAAGGGCTATGCAGGCCAGTCGTTCGGCGCTTTTGCCGTGCGCGGCGTTGACCTCAGACTTGAGGGCGAGTGCAACGACTACTTCGGCAAGGGCCTCTCCGGCGGTCGCATCAGCATACTGCCGCCAGTACGCACAAGCGAGGACTTCTGTGCAGAAGACAACATCATCGCCGGCAATACTGGCCTCTACGGTGCCACCAGCGGCGAGCTCTATATCAACGGCCGTGTGGGTGAGCGCTTCGGAGTGCGCAACTCTGGTGCCATTGCCGTCATCGAGGGTGCCGGCGACCACTGCTGCGAATACATGACAGGCGGTCGCGTGGTAGTGCTCGGCGACACCGGACGAAACTTCGCTGCCGGCATGAGCGGCGGTGTGGCATACGTCTGGGACCGTCATCACAACTTCGACTACTTCTGTAATATGGACATGGTGGAGCTCTCGCTCGTTGAGGACAACGTAAGCCGCAAGGAGTTGCTCGAACTCATACGCCAGCACTATCTGCACACCGGCAGTGCACTGGCAGGCCGCATGCTCGACGACTGGAACCACTACTGCGAACAGTTCATCCAGGTAGTACCGATAGAATACAAGCGCGTACTGCAGGAGGAGCAGATGGCAAAGCTGCACGAGAAGATTGCTGACATACAAAGAGACTATTAAGAATTGACAAATTGAAAATTGAAAACTGAAAATTATGATTACTATTTACAATCAGTAAATCCCTGATCATAATTCTCAATTTTCATCTTCCAACTTTCAATTAAAAAACAGTAATCACAATTTTCAATTTTCATTTCTCAACTTTCATCTTTAATAGAAAAACAACAATGGGAAACCCGAAAGCATTTTTAACCATACACCGCCAGGAGGCGGGATATCGTCCGATTAACGACCGCATACATGACTTCGGCGAGGTGGAGCAGACGCTCAGCACCCGCGAACGCAAACTGCAGGCTTCACGCTGCATGGACTGTGGCGTACCTTTCTGTCACTGGGCTTGTCCGCTGGGCAACAAGGCTCCTGAATGGAACGACGCACTGTCGAAAGGCGACTGGGAACTGGCTTACCGCCTGCTCACGTCAACAAACCCCTTCCCTGAGTTCACAGGACGCATCTGTCCGGCTCTCTGCGAGAAGGCATGCGTGCTCAACCGCTACAACCATGAGCCAACCACCAACCGCGAGGACGAGTGCGCCATCATCGAGGCGGCTTTCCGCGAGAGCTACATCAAGCCGCACACCGACATCAAGCGCAACGGCAAGAAGGTGGCTGTGATAGGCGCAGGCCCTGCAGGCCTCGCTGCCGCCAACGAACTGAACCTTGCTGGATGCACCGTGACGGTGTTTGAGAAAAACGAGGCTGCCGGCGGTCTGCTCCGCTATGGCATACCTAACTTCAAGCTCAACAAGGCCGTCATCGACCGCCGCATCAGCCTGCTGGAGCAGGAGGGCATAGAGTTTAAGTATGGCGCAGCCGTTGAGTCTGCTGCTGTATTACAGCAGCTTACACAACAGTTTGACGCTGTAGTGATTGCCACCGGCACACCGACAGCCCGTGACCTCAGAATACCGGGCCGCGACCTGAAGGGCGTACACTTCGCCCTCGAACTCCTCTCACAGCAGAACCGCGTGCTCGCCGGCATGGAGTTCAGCAGCGAGGAGCGCATCACCGCCAAGGGCAAGGACGTGCTCGTCATCGGTGGCGGCGACACAGGCAGCGACTGCATAGGCACCGCTCACCGTCAGGGATGCAAGAGCGTCACACAGATAGAGATAATGCCACGCCCAGTGGAAGGTCCTGAAGACCCGCAGAACCCATGGCCAAACTGGCCGCGCACGCTCAAGACCACCTCGTCGCACGAAGAGGGCTGCACACGCCGCTGGAACATCAATTCCCTGGAGTTCCTCGGTGAGAACGGTCACCTCACGGGTGTCAGGGTGCAGGAGATAGACTGGAAGCCAAACCCAGAAGGCGGCCGTCCTATCATGGTGGAGAAGGGTGAGCCAGAGGTCATCAAGGCCGAACTCGTGCTCCTCGCCATGGGATTCCTCAAGCCTGACCATCCGGAATATCCGGAGAACGTGTTTATCTGCGGTGATGCCGCCAACGGTGCAAGCCTCGTGGTGCGTGCCATGGCAAGCGGCCGTCAGACAGCGCAGAAGGTCAGCCAATACCTCAGTTCTAAATAAAGGTATTTTTTAGAACCCACTAAAAGTCTTTTTTCCATAATTCTCACTTTTAATGCCATGGCATTAATAAATCCGCAGGCACGTCATGAGTCTGCGGATTTATTTGTGCCTTTCTGTTGTAATATGATAGCTATTACGGTGTAATATGATAGCTTTTACAGTGTAATGTCATAGCTATTACGGTGTTATTTTATTTTTTCTTTGTTGTTTCAGAAAAGATTTTGTAACTTTGCACTCAGGAAATCGCTTTAGTCGACCACGAGCCTGCTAAAGCAGACACTCGCTTTTCCTATCGTGCGATAGCATTGCACTCGTAAATCAGAGACGTGCGCCAATCTTCGATTGACACGCACTATTATAAAAATTTCAGAATATATCAAATAAAGAGTTTTCGGAGAAGATAAGAATAGGAATAGAATTGGCAGGTAAGCGAATGTTGAAAGAGAAAGCCATTCGAGGCGAGGATATTATCGTTTCTTCTGATGGTAAAACAATTCAACGTATTCCTGCAAGGCAGCTTGCAACATATAATGCCCATGTAATTACTCATGAATCTTTTCTGCAGAACATAGAATATACAAACAATAAACAATATAAAACGAAATGAAAACAGAAAACAAACTGAGTACAATCTTCGGCCTCTTCCTTGTAATAATGGCTGCGGTAAGCATTAATGCGTCTGCCATGCCGGGCGACGTAAACGGTGACGGCACTATCACCATGTCCGATGCCAATGCTGTGGTGAACTATTTCCTTGCAACCACCAAACCGAATGACTTTGACATGACGGCTGGCGACGTGAACGGCGACGGTTCCATCACAATGTCGGATGCTAACCAGATAGTGAACATGTTTCTGAGTGGCAATACTGGCGACCCTGCCAATGGCCATGAATATGTTGACCTCGGCCTGTCAGTCAAGTGGGCAACGTGCAACGTAGGTGCGGAGCATCCGCAGGACTACGGTGACCATTTCGCATGGGGCGAGACAAAGCCGAAAAGTGATTATAGTTGGGAAACCTACAAATATGGCGAGGGTTCAAACACCGTTACCAAGTACAACGACAATGAGAGTTATGGAACAGTTGACAAAAAGCGGAAGCTTGATCCTAGCGATGATGCTGCAAGAGCCTATTTGGGAGGTGCGTGGCGCATGCCTACTTATGATGAACAGCGTGAATTGTATACAGGCTGTTATTGGGAGTGGACAGACAATTACAACAACACCAATGTGAAAGGCTTCATAGTGTATAAGGTGGATGAAGCTAACAGTAGCGACAAGGGCAAGAGGAAAAATAAGAATGGTGAATATACTCCGTCAGGAAGATATTCACCTGCAGGCAATGTCCATATTTTCCTACCGGCTGCCGGCTGGCGCGGCAACAGCACTATCTATGATGTAGGTATCTCTGGTCACTATTTGTCTGCCACGCTTCATTCAACGTACACTGCGGAGCGCTTCTATTTCCGATCAACCGGTGTGACTATGAACAACTGCAGTCGAAACCTGGGTCATAGCGTCCGCGCAGTCCTTCCGTAAGACTTGCTTCGCTTCGCTCAGAGTGAAAAGTGAATAGTGAAAAGTGAATAATACGCTGATGACACAGACTTGATGGTAAGTCTAAACGTAACTTGTATTATTCACTTTTCACTATTCATTATTCACTATTCACTTTTTTCATTCTTTATTCTTCATTTTTCTCAACTATCGTAAGCATTTGACGGGAAGGAAAAGCAAAATGTCAGAAAAAGAGTGATATTCCTAACAAAATGACGTTTTTGACATTTTGCTTGAAAATTGCTTGAAAATTGCATCGAATGAAAACAAATTGGAGTTTGGAGAGAAGAAAATATTTACAAAATGATATATTTTTCTTAAATCGCAAAACAAAAAGTCAGAAATATTTTGGTATTTCTGACTTTTTGTTTAACTTTGCATCGCAATTCGGATAATAAAGTTAGAAAATCATTTGTTTTGCAACTATAATGGCAAAGATAAAATTCACCAAGATGCATGGATGTGGCAATGACTATATATATGTCAACGCCATGGAAAATAAGATAAAAGACCTCTCTGCAGCCTCCATAGCGTGGAGCGACCGCCACAAGGGCATCGGCTCTGACGGTCTGGTGCTGATAGACAAGGCAACAGTGGCAGAGGCCGACTTCTCAATGCGCATCTTCAATGCCGACGGTTCGGAGGCTATGATGTGCGGCAATGCATCAAGGTGCATAGGCAAATACCTGTATGAGCGTGGACTGACGGACAAGACAGAGATACGTCTGCAGACGCTGTCGGGAGTAAAGACGCTGCTGTTGCACGTAAGCGGCGGTATAGTGGACAGTGTAACGGTTGACATGCTTGAGCCGGTGCTTGACAACGGAGAGCAGTTTACGGGCGGCGACACACCCCTGCAGGGTACATTCGTGTCGATGGGCAATCCCCACTACGTCATCTTCACCGCCGATGTGGACCAGGTGGGCGAGACAGGTCCGATGATGGAGTGCCATCTGGCTTTTCCCCAGCGCTGTAATATAGAGTTTGCCCATGTGGAGGCCGACGGCAGCATCCGCACCCGTGTATGGGAACGCGGCAGCGGCATCACCCAGGCCTGCGGCACCGGAGCCTGCGCCACGGCAGTGGCGGCAGCACTGACAGGTAAGGCTGGAAGAAAGTCGCAGATAGTGATGGACGGCGGCACGCTCAGCATAGAATGGAGCGAGGCGGACAACCACGTATATATGACGGGTCCGGCAGAGTTCGTATTTGACGGAGAGATTGAAGGATTGAAAGATTGAAGAGTTGAAGAATTGAAGAATTGAAAAAATAAGATATGGCATTAGTAAACGTACATTTTCTAAAACTACAGAAGAACTACCTGTTTGCAGACATAGCAAAGAAGGTGAAGGCATTCAAGGTGACACATCCAAATGTTGACGTGATATCCTTGGGCATAGGTGATGTGACACAGCCTCTCTGTCCGGCAGTGGTGGAGGCCATGCACCGTGCCACCGACGAGATGGCAACGGCAGAGGGATTCCGCGGTTACGGTCCGGAGCAGGGCTACGACTTCTTGCGTGAGGCAATACTGAAAAACGACTTCCTGCCGCGTGGCATACATCTCGACATCGATGAGGTGTTTGTCAACGACGGTGCCAAGTCTGACACTGGCAACTTTCAGGAACTGCTGCACTGGGACAACTTCATAGGTGTGACAGACCCTGTATATCCCGTATATATAGACTCCAACGTGATGATAGGACGCTGCGGTTCATACGAAGACGGACGATGGACGAATGTACGCTACATGCCCTGTACGGCTGAAAACAACTTTACGCCAGAGTTGCCGCAGGGTCGCCCTGTAGATGTCATTTACCTGTGCTATCCCAACAACCCTACGGGTACGGTGCTTACCAAGCAGGAACTGCGCAAGTGGGTGAACTACGCACTGAAGAACGATGCCCTCATCCTTTATGATGCAGCCTATCAGGCATACATACAGGACGACGACATACCACGCAGCATTTACGAGATACGCGGTGCAAGAAAATGTGCGGTGGAGTTCCGTTCCTACTCTAAGACAGCAGGTTTCACAGGCGTTCGATGCGGCTACACCATAGTACCGAAGGAAGTCACTGTGGCTACGTTTGAGGGTGAGCGCATACCACTCAACCAGTTGTGGCTGCGCCGTCAGTGCACCAAGTTTAATGGCACCAGCTACATCTCGCAGCGTGCTGCCGAGGCTATATACAGTCCAGAAGGCAAGCAGCAGGTGAAGGAGACCATTGACTACTACATGCGCAACGCTCGACTGATGCTCGACACACTGCGTTCCATGGGCTATGAGTGTTACGGTGGTGAGAATGCCCCTTATATCTGGATGAAGACACCAAACGGCCAGGGCTCATGGCAGTTCTTCGAGCAACTGCTCTACAGTGTCGGCGTGGTATGCACACCGGGAGTAGGCTTCGGACCATCAGGCGAGGGATATGTACGCTTCACCGCCTTCGGCAGCCGCGAGCGCACTGAGGAAGCACTGGAGAGAATAAAGAATTGGAAATAAAACGACATAAACACATAAATAAAAACATTAATCATTATGGCAAACTTAAGATTTCAGGTAGTAGGCGAGGCTTTCAAGAAGCAGCCACTCGACGTTCAGGCACCAGCAGAACGTCCGTCAGAGTTTTTCGGTAAGTATGTGTTCACCAAGCAGAAGATGTTTAAGTACCTGCCAAAGAAGGTATATGACAAGATGCTTGACGTTATAGAAAACGGCGCACCGCTCGACCGCGCCACTGCCGACAAGGTGGCAGAGGGCATGAAGAAATGGGCCATGGAGCTGGGTGCTACACACTGCACACACTGGTTCCAGCCATTGACAGACACCACAGCAGAGAAGCACGACGCCTTCGTGGAGCACGACTGGAAAGGCGGCATGATAGAGGAGTTCGAGGGCAAGAGCCTCGTACAGCAGGAGCCAGACGCTTCTTCATTCCCATCAGGCGGCATCCGCTCTACCTTCGAGGCACGCGGCTATTCTGCATGGGACCCAACAAGCCCTGTATTCGTAATCGGCGACACGCTGATGATTCCTACCGTCTTCATCTCTTACACAGGTGAGGCACTCGACTACAAGACACCACTGCTGAAGGCACTCAGCGCCGTCAACAAGGCAGCTACTGAGGTGGTGCACTACTTCAACCCTGACGTGAAGAAGGTTGTCTCAAACCTCGGTTGGGAGCAGGAGTACTTCCTCGTTGACGAAGGACTGTACTCTGCACGTCCAGACCTTCTGCTGACAGGCCGTACACTGATGGGCCACTCTTCTGCAAAGGACCAGCAGATGGACGACCACTACTTCGGTGCAATACCAGAGCGTGTGGCAGCATTCATGAAAGACCTTGAGATACAGGCACTCGAACTCGGCATACCATGCAAGACACGCCATAACGAGGTGGCACCAAACCAGTTTGAGCTGGCTCCTATCTTCGAGGAGACCAACCTCGCCGTTGACCATAACATGCTCATCATGTCATTGATGAAGAAGGTGGCTCGTAAGCACGGCTTCCGCTGCCTGCTCCACGAGAAGCCTTTCGACGGCGTCAACGGTTCTGGAAAACACAATAACTGGTCTTTGTCAACCGATACCGGCATACTGCTCCACGCACCTGCAAAGGACGAGATTGGCAACCTGCGCTTCGTGACCTTCGTAGTAGAGACACTGATGGGTGTATATAAGCACAACGGTCTCTTGAAGGCTTCAATCATGAGTGCCACCAACGCACACCGCCTTGGCGCCAACGAGGCACCACCGGCAATCGTCAGCTCATTCCTCGGCAAGCAGCTCTCAGAGGTGCTCAACCACCTGGAGCAGACCACTGACGACACCATCGCCATCAGCGGCAAGTCAGGAATGAAACTCGACATTCCTTCAATCCCAGAACTGCTCATCGACAACACCGACCGCAACCGTACCTCACCATTCGCCTTCACCGGCAACCGCTTCGAGTTCCGCGCCGTAGGTTCAGAGGCTAACTGCGCCAGTGCGATGATAGCACTCAACAGTGCCGTGGCAGAAGCTTTGGTTGACTTCAAGAAGCGCGTTGATGCACGCATCGCAGAGTTTGCAAAGCGTCCAGAATATGCAGAAGGCACAGGCCACACCGCAAAGTATCATGCCATCATCAGCGTGCTGCGTGAGGACATCAAGACTTGCAAGGCTATCCGCTTCGACGGCAACGGCTACAGCGACGAGTGGGTAGAAGAGGCAACAAAGCGCGGACTTGACGTAGAGAAGTCATGCCCGAAGATTTTCGACCGTTACCTCGACAAGGAGTCAATCGAGATGTTTGAGAGCCTCGGCGTGATGACCAAGAAAGAACTTGAGGCCCGCAACGAGATAAAGTGGGAGACATACACAAAGAAGATACAGATTGAGGCCCGCATCTTCGGCGACCTGTCAATCAACCACATCATACCGCAGGTAGTGGCATACCAGACCAAACTGGCACAGAACGTGGCAGCCCTGAAGACCATCCTGCCAGACGACGAGTTCAAGACAGTGGCAGCCAGCAACCTCGCCCTCATCTCTGAGATATCACAGCGTGTGAAGACCATCGAGGACGGATGCCAGCAGTTGACCGACGCCCGCAAGGTAGCCAACAAGATTGAGTCTGAGCGTGAGAAGGCCATCGCCTACCACGACAGCGTAGAGCCTCTGATGGATCAGATACGCTACCACATCGACAAGCTCGAAGCCAAGGTTGACGATGAGGTATGGACACTGCCTAAGTACCGCGAAATGCTGTTCATTAGATAATTACCCTTTTTGATTAAAGTAGGAGAGGATAGAAGGGGGAGTGATAGAGGAGTAGAAGGGGAGTAGAAGGGGAGTGATAAGGACATTACGTTTAACTGATACAGTCAAATACAAATGTCCCTTATCACTCCCCTTTCACTCCCCTTTCACTCCTTTCTCATTCTCTTTTTCACTCCCCTTTCTCATTCCCCCATCCACCTCAAAACAAATAAAGCCGGAAAATATTTGTGTGTTCGATATTTTTTTCTTTTCATTCGTCTTCGTTTTGTTTCACGCAGATGACACAGATGGTCACAGACGACATCTTTATTCCCCCTTAAAATGTGTAATAGAAAACAATTATTCCCCCTTAAATGTGTAAAATATTTGCGTAATTAATTATTAGTAACTTTGCAATCGGATAAATTAAACTTGAAAAATGAAGAGGAAATTATATAGTAAATTGCTTGAGTGGAAAGACAGTGCAGACCGTAAACCACTCATAATTTATGGTGCCAGACAAGTAGGCAAGACGTGGTTGCTGAAAGAATTCGGCAACAAAGAATATAAGAATATGGTTTACGTCAACTGTCATGGCAACAATTAAGTAGAGCATCTGTTTGATGACTTTAAGATTGACCGCATATTGATGCAACTGTCAGCCAGTGCCGAAATAGACATCAAGGCGGGAGAAACCCTTATTGTGTTTGACGAGATACTGGAAGTGCGCAACGGACTTGCTTCGCTGAAATATTTCTGTGAGAACGCACGAGAACAACATGTTGTTGTGGTAGGATCACTATTTGGCCTGAGCCATAACAGAGGAGAATCGTTTCCTGTTGGGAAAGTGGACATGTTGACGCTCTATCCGATGAGTTATGATGAGTTCCTGCGTGCGAAAGGCAAAGAAATACTTGCCAATCAATTGATTCAATGTAACTGGGAAGTCATAGGAACTCTTGGTGATACACTTGAGCAATTGCTGAGGGAATACTATTACGTAGGCGGAATGCCTGAAGCGGTGTTGAGCTACGTATCAGATGGCGAACTGAAGAAAGTGCGTGCCATACAGAAGAAAATAATCAAGGCATACGAAGAGGATATGGGAAAACATGCCGGTACGGAAACCACTAAAGTGAGATTGGTGTGGGAATCCATAGTATTGCAACTGGCAAAGGAAAATAAGAAATTCATATATGGTACAGTGAAGAAAGGTGCACGAAGCCGCGACTTGGAGAATGCCATACAATGGATATTAGATGCAGGGTTGGCATACAAGGTAAATAGATGTACAAAGCCCACATATCCCTTGTCCTTCTACAAAGACCTGAATGCCTTCAAGTTATATATGCTTGATGTTGGACTGCTTGGGGTGATGACGGGGGTGGATGCCAAGCATATCCTGATTCCCAGTAAGGAGACAAAGGAATTCAAGGGTGCCGTGACGGAAAATTTTGTAATACAACAGTTAAAGACCATACCTGACATGCCTATATATTATAGCAAAGAAAACTCTATGCTCGAGGTTGACTTTGTAGTTCAAACTGAGAACCGCATAATCCCCGTAGAGGTCAAAGCGGAGGAGAATGTGAAAAACAAGTCAATGGCACAGTTCATAAAGGTGGAATTTGAGAGTGAGCATTTCAAAGGTCTCCGTTGTTCCATGAAGCCATACATTGACCAAGGATGGATGGAGAACATCTCACTCTACGGTGTGGAAGGTTATCTCCGTTTGCATTCTGCAGAAACTGCGGAATAGCAAATACTGATTTCAATTCTATAAAAGTATGGTTATGGCTTTTAGCTAAAACACCATGTTATAACTCTTACTATCAGCGGCAGTTGTCAAACAATATTTGATAACTGCCGCTGATAGTAATCCATTCTCTTTAAGAATGTTAACAATATGATGACTTCCCGTTTGCTTTGAGGTGGCAAAAATTTGCTCTAATGAGTTAATCTCATCTTATTGATGTTCTACTAATCCTAGAACATTCATTATTCTTTTATTATGCTTTCGATGGTAGTTACAAATGGTCTATACCTAATTTCACCTCTTCTTTGAGTTTTGAGGATATCTATGTTGCCCAGATCAGATGGACATTGTGGATTATATTCCAGCAGAAGGAACTTGACTGCATCTTTCTCCATTCTCTTGAGGAAATCAGAAGGAACATTGTCTATATCAACCAGCACTGGTTCTTTTGTTAATCGATAAGCCTTAGGATTACTCCAATAGTGGAATAACAAATACTTCAAGTTCTTATATGCGGCCATCTGTTCATCTTTCAGCAGTTCCTCCTTAATACCAATGGCTAATTTTCCATTAGCCTCAGTTTTCGAACGACCAGCATGTCCAATGGCATACATCAATACCAAATCCAAATTCTTACCCAATAAAGCCTCTCGTTTTGTTTTTGGGAGATCAACAGGAATGCTACCATATACAAATATGTCTTCCGCCACCATTAATATTTCACCTTTTTCCACTATGTCATAGTTTTTAGGAACGTGGGAAGAATGGGAGGTTGAATCGGCTTTCCTTCTCATCATATCCCTCAACTCATCTATTGAGTATGGCGGATTTTTACGATGAATCATTGAATGACAATTTGAACAAATCGGAAACAGTTCCTTTTTGATGTCGACTTCGTGTCCTTCTTCCATTGCATGAACAGGAATGCTATGATGAATCTCTATGAAGTGTTCACCTATATATCCATATTGCTTTTGAAAGTTCATACCGCAGACCGAACAGTTGTAACCCTTTAGCTGAATACAAATCTGTCTATTTATTGGGCTACGCTCACGTTTTTTATGTAGTTTTTCAGCAATGGTTTCTTTCCCTTCCACTTCACCAATCAAGCTATAATCGACCAAAGACAAAACAAGACTGCACATTGTGCAAGAAAGTTCTGCAGCTTTCTCTTCTTGGTCAATAGCTTCGTCATAAAGTGGAACAGATAAGCGAAAGGAGAAATTTTTCCATTGAAAGTTATTATTGAGCATGTCCTCCTTCGTTCTTTCAATATCGTTTATTTTCACCTTAAGCTTACCTTCTGTCATTTTCCATATATCGCAGAAGTTTTCACGCTTTTGAAGCGAACTTTCATTCAATGTTTCAACAAGTTCTGCTGCATGCTTCTCTGGCGTAACCGTAATAATAAGTCGGCTATGCTCTCGAATCAACACATCCATTTGGAAGTACCGCTCATCAGAATCTTCAATACTAACCAAACAATGTCCTATAGCAATATTCTTTACTTTGAACTTTGCAAAGAATGTCTCTGTTAAACGTTCAAAAACTTTCTGCTCTAGTGTCATCTTTAATTATTATTCTTCTGTTTCGTCTAACTCTGGATCTGCGAGATCACGGACTAATTTCTTGAGAATCCTGGAAACTATATTTCTCATATCCTCATATTGTTCTTTAACCTCATCGTTAATTGTTGACATTTCAGCTTCAGCAAGTGCCCACAAGAGAGCGTCCATTCCAGTAATTAAAGCGGGTTTCCCAAGCAATGGCGCATACACCTTCGAATAGTATTCGTGAGATTGATTGATGGCAACTGCATGTTTACCGTCAACGATACGCGGTTCCCAAAGTTGGCCTTCATCAATAGCATCAACAGGAATAACACGGGTTTCACCAGGCTTCTTTGAAGTCTGTATTTTCAACGTTGCAGTAAATGTACCCTCCTTGTTTGTGATAGCTACCTTGTTTGCAGCAGCATCAATAATCTCAACTTTAGACTCTTCAACCTTTTTGGCCTTATCCTCAATATTATTGTTTGATTGGTCATGAGCACTTTGTCCCCCTTGCTGCACGGTCTTTGTTCTTCCGACGCGATACAAGTCTTGAGCTGCTCTACGAGGAGCAGGAATAAAGTTCTCCTTTATATAGTCAAATATACCCTCATTGAGCAAGATTCTTGATTTCTTAATGTCAACATTAAAGGCCTCATCAAGTGTGTGGTCAAAAGAAAAACTTACACGTAGAAGGGAAATGTGAGGATCATTGACAAACATACCAAGCCAGTCACCACAATGTATGAGTCTATTCTCACGGTAAACATAAAAACCTTCAAGGTCATTACTAATTTTTGCTTTCGCTTTAGCAATGGGAGAAGAGAACTGATCTACTCTAGGCAACAAATATGCAGTAACCTTAAACGAGGATGTCTTGCCATTATCCAATTGCACCTTAACATTTTCTTCTGCTAGTACCTTTGTGCATGCTTCGTCACGACAGAATGGATCCCAAGGTTCTACGAGTTCTTCGTTGACGTAAAGATCAATATGCTGACCATCAAAAGAGCTATCCAAGTATCTCTGATATACCATACCGAAATGCTGGCGCAACTTTTCTATAATTTTGTCAAATGCATTGCGACGACTGGCATCATATTTATAATTCTTCATCAATCGGTCAACTTTCTCCCAAATCACAAGTGTACCTTGCCCTCCTTCGCTTACATCTTCAAGAATGTCGATTTCGTCATCATCTATCTCAGGAGTTAACAACTCCCATTCATTTCGCAAGCAGACTTCATCCAAATCCCATTGAACTTTGTGATAATTACAATCATTATTCTTGGATATTACAGACAGACAACGGCAGAATGCTGTAGAGGCTGTTTTCAAGCCTAAACCGAATTTTCCAAGACTGCTGGCATCAGCGCGTCTTGCAGAACCATAGCGCATGGCATTCTTAAGACCCTCCATATCCATACCACAGCCATTGTCAGCTATGTACAGACGTATTTCCCCATCGGGGTCCATATCAATCTTAACCTTTACAACTGTTGCAAAAGCCGCAATTGAATTGTCAACAAGATCGGCTAAGGCTGTATTAAAATCATAGCCGGTATCTCGCAACCCCTCCATCACTCGGGCGGGGTCTGGAGTCAATATAATTTTTTCGTTTTCCATATTACTTAAATTGAATAGTTTTCCAATTATTTGAAAGCCTAATAACAACAACTCCTTCTTCGTCCTTTGTTACTTCTTGTTTTTGAACTTCTTGTTTTACGAACCCAATGTGTCTGATACCATACTCATCTATGCCAAACCACACTTCATCCCCGGAATGAACGTCATACTTCCGAAGTATGTCTTTTATACATGTTAGTCGAAACTCGTTATGTCCTTTTCCTGATGGCTTTCCAAAAAGCAGATCATTGTAGTAGATATACTGACATTCCCATTCTTCACCATCGTCATCCAGAAACCTTACTGTACAACGGGGATTTAATTCTGTTGTTGACATTTTGGGGAACGCTTCTGATTTAGCCGCTATCTTATTGATAGACATCCCGCTTTGATGTGAGTTGTGACATTCTCCAACATCATTACGGCTTAATACTTTAAAAAATTTTTCCCTGATTTTCATATCTTATGAATTATATGGTGAAATACTTAAAGCACGAACAAGGTCTTCTTGCGTATAACCTTCGCCTATATTACCAATGATTGCCGTTTCAGAAATATCTCTTTTATGTTGAATCTTATCATTTATAATTTCTTCTATTGTTCCTGTGTAATAGAGACGATGAATGAATACTGTTTTGACTTGTCCCCTTCGATAAGCACGTGCAGAGGCTTGATCTTCAATAGCAGGATTCCACTCCAAATTATAATGAATGACGTGATTTGCAGCAGTGATGTTCAATCCTGCGCCTGCGGCTTTCGGGTTAAGAACAAGGACACTAGGGCCTTTGTGTTCACTAAAAATGTCTATAATCTTTTGCCGTTCCATTGGCGAGACTGACCCGTTTATGTAGTTGGTATAGATACCGTATCTGTTAGAGATGTCTCGAACAATAATGTTAATCATATCATTGAACGATGTGAACACAATAGTCTTTTCTCCAGAATCAAATATCTCTTCCAAGATTTCGCACATACGTTCGTATTTATGACTGATAGCCTTTGGATCTGCATTAGCGAGCGTCTTGTCATATACCATTGGATGAGAACAGAACATTCTAAGGCGTTGAATTTTGTCTAACCTCATAGACTTTAGGTCATCCATATTAACTTCAGACCTTTGCGACTCATACAGTCGAGCCTCTTCTTCGGTCATTGGAATTGCCACTGGAATATCCACACGAGGGGGTAAATCATCTGCGACATCCTTTACTCTTCTTCGAATCATGAGTGGAGTTATTATCTTCTCCAATCTTATTGCTGACTCTATGTCATCCTCGAACATACTCACAAATTGAGATTTACGTCCGAGAAGTCCTGGGATGATGAAATCTATAAGTGACCATATATCTGTAACATGATTCTCAAACGGAGTTCCAGTTACAGCGATATTACATCTTGACTTTATGTTTTTTATGGCTGATGTACGTTTTGCATCTGGATTTTTTATAGCTTGAGCTTCATCTATTACTAGGATATCCCAATCTATCATATTGAGTAAACTCAAGTCTGACTGAGCATTTGAATAGGATATAATAACAATATCATATGGTAGAAGATTATGATAGTCTCCGGTCCTTCTGCTACCATGATGAACCATAACAGTCAAAGCGGGGAAGAACTTATTTATTTCTCGTTTCCAGTTCTCCAAAAGTGATACTGGACATACAACTAAAAAATGAGAATTACTCCGTTTACTCTTTTGAGAACCAAAAAGAGCAATAATTTGCAAAGTCTTACCTAGACCCATTTCGTCACCGAGTAAACACCCACATTTATGATTCACCATGAAGTTCATCCAATGGCATCCACTATCTTGATACTTGAATAGTTTGGCTTTAAGTCCTTCTGTATAGAACTTGTCTGTCGTCTCCTTGATTTCTTCTACCTGTGCATCTACATTGTCTACGAAGTTTATGCTAGCTTCCAATAAATCTCGTTTTAATTGGATGTAGGCAGTATAACTAATACCATGAAAGTTATAATCGGTTTTAGAAAGAATCTCGGAAATACGCTGATAATCACCTCCAAGATAGTACCAAACAGAATCAATTATGATGTAATCTGCAAATTTGCCAGACAATACAGACACAGGGTATTCATTTCCGTTCTTAATTACATATAGGCATATAAGTACATTATCTGTTTCAAACTCCGCTTTAAGCTGCACATTTGCACTTATACTTGAGAAGCGAATACCTAACGCTGTTGAAGGAGATGAATATGACGCACCATTGACATCAAAGTTTTGCTGTTTCCTTTGTGCAAAAAGCTCTGATGCCTTAGGAAGATAAATAGTACCGTTGCTAAGCGTTAGCACTATTAATCCATTTTCTATACGCCATTCATTCATAATCTGTTTTCTTCAATATGCTTGAATACATTACATGCCACTTTATACGCAACATTAACTGTCACTGCATTTCCGAATTGCTTATATGCGGAACCATCTGCAACCACTTGTTTCCAATCACCTGGGAAGCCTTGTAACTGCCTGCATTCATTAGGTGTCAGCTTACGTACAGCAATGCGTCTTGTCTTATCCTTAACGTTCTTGTCGTAGTTCCGTTGGTCTGTTACGTAGTTATCCTGGCTTGCACGATGCATTTTGTGCATGGTTGCAGTCAAGGTTTTTGAAATTGGCAAGTCAATTGTTGGTTCTACTATATAGCCCTTAGTTCCTTTTCCAAGAATGGTATGAGAAATCTTTTCGGTCAAGAAGTATTTTTCCTCAACATCTTTATCCAAAATGTCTTGCGTGGTGACATTCAACTCTTCTTTCTCTGGATATTCAAATGGTACATTCTTAAAGTATTTTTTATTGAAACACACAAGGAATACTCTATTTCTACGCTGTGGTACTCCATAGTCTTGACTATTTAAGATACTCCAGTTGCAATAATAACCAGCTTCATCAAGTTCTCTTAAAATTCTTTTGAATGTTTCACCCTTGTCATGTGTCACAATGTTCTTTACATTCTCCAGAACGATAACCTTCGTGTCATGTTTTATCGCAATATCTTTTATTTCAAAGAACAATGTTCCCCTGTTCTGTTCGTCATCAAAACCTTGCAATTTACCCAATGTGCTGAATGGCTGACATGGGAATCCTCCAACAAGTATGTCATGATTTGGTATTTGATTCTTTACAAGCCTAATATCACCCTCCACTATTTGAGGTCCAACATTCGCACGGTACGTTTTGCAAGCATTAGCATCAAAGTCATTTGCCCAGATACATTCAAATCCCGCATATTCAAACCCTAAATCTATTCCACCAATACCGGCAAAAAGACTAACCAGTTTATATTTCTTTGGTATCTTTGTTATTCTTTCCATCTTACCAGTTCATGGCTTTAATTATTTGACTTTCAATATTCATCATGACATCAACAACGATAGAGTTACCAGCTTGTTTATAGGCTTGTGCTTTGCTTACAACTATCTTATATGAATCAGGATAACCCATCAAGCGATGTACTTCTCTCATGGTGAGGTGACGCAGACGCCCTCTTCCTTTCTTGGTATTTGTATGGATGTAATTATTCACACTTGCACGATATGTATTGCCCATGTTTTTAACCAAGGCTCTTGCAATGGGTAAATCAGTTTTTGCGTCATAGTGCATGAAATTCTTTGTTCCAGGAGCAAGAACGTAATCAACTAGCTTTTGTGAAAGGTAGTAACGTTCTTCGGGCTCTCCCTTTTTATCATCAATTTTTCTTAATTTACCTTCGATACTCTGCATACTTCCATCTGCCATATTTTCTTCAAGCATGGATTGCATGGTTGGAAGTGGACATTCTTCTAATTTGATTTTCTTGGGAAAAGAGAACCTATCAAAACATTCTTTTTGCTTAAAGCCGACGACAAAAAGTCGTCGTCTACCTTGTGGAATACCATAGTCACGCGCATCCAGTATCTGCCAGGAGAAATGGTAGCCAAGTTCAGAAAATACGTTTTGCATAATTTTCCATGTCTTACCCCTATCATGCGTAAGTACACCATAGACATTTTCATAGATAAAAACTTCAGGATGAATTTCTTTTACAAGACGACAGTATTCAAAGAATAAAGTACCTCGAATATCTTCAAATCCTCCACGAGCACCAGCAATTGAGAAACTCTGGCAAGGACTACCACCTACAAATAGGTCAACTTTGTTTTCAAAGTCGGTTCCGTCAAGAAGGATTACATCTTGAAAGAAGTTATCTTCTTCAACATCATAATTAGCAAGATATGACTGCTGTACATAGTTTGTCTGCCTAGTGCGTTCACTATATAGTTTGTCAACGTACATCCTTTTCTCTTTAGCAGATAAAAGTGATTTTACCTTTGCAAACTCTTTTTTATAATCACACGAAATTACACGTTCGCCATTATCACAAGCAAACATCACCTTGTGTGGTACACTTAATCTTTTCAAGGCTTGTTCTGGAGACCCTATACCACTAAAAACAGTCCCAATCCTAATGATTTTCTTCTTTGTCATAAAAAACAGCCCCCTTTTCGTTTTCTGAAAAGAGGGCGCGGGTGGGATTGAGGAAAGCAAGGCTTAGCACAGCCCGTATCAGACAACAACCATCCAGTCCACGCCCTCAAATCGAGAAGCGCAAACATCCGTTGCCTTGTCTGCTGATACGTTTGTGAAGTGCTAATTCTGCTTTCTCAGCCTAATCAAGGATGTTATCGGCTCTATGTTTATTTACTCGTTACTCATATTACAAAAATTGCTCTCATGAATGTACTAAGTCATCACCACCAAGAGCTGTTCGCAAACACCCTGTGTGAACTATATATAAAGATTTGGGATAACTACAAAAAAGAAAACGTGGGTGCTTAACTCCTGCCTGTTTGTTGTTCACGGCCTTCCACAGCCTTGGTAATTAAACAGACAGAGAAACATCCACGTTAAAGTATATAGACATCCGTAAAGTGTGCCAGAAGGTACACGTACCTTCACGACACACTACGGAGAGTATATACCACACCCCGTGGCTATTACCTCTGCATTTGTTTTTGAATTACCGTTCGATTGTGGAAGTTTTGAACAACCAAAAACAAAGCGATGTAACGCCTTCTAATATGTAGTGCTCCGCACTTTGGCTCCGTCATTCTCAAATGACATCATAACCATACAGGCGGATGCTGCCTACAAAGTTACAAAAAAAATATTGAATGTGAAAAAAAAGCCATAAATTTATTTTGGTAGTCGTAAAAAACTTTGCTGTTATAGGACTAAAATATGCTGTTTTTATATTTTATGGACAATAAAGGTTAAATTTTTGCTAATTTTATTGTCTATAAACAATAAAATTACTAACTTTGCACCATATAAAGTGTATGGCTTATGAATATCATTTCAAGAAAACAGTATGCGGAGAAGGTGGATTCCTGGTTGGGCAAGGAAGTTGTCATCGTTATTGTAGGACAGCGACGAGTGGGCAAGAGCTATATCCTGAAGGATTTCATTCAAAGGCATGAATGTGAGCCTGACGCAAATATCATATACATAGACAAGGAGAAGCTAAAATATAAGTTTCTTACTAATGGAGATGAACTGGGAGTTTACATTGAAGAACGTTTGGATTTTACCCGTCATAACTACGTTCTAATAGATGAGATTCAAGACATAAAAGGATGGGAGATACCGATACGCAGTTTAAGAACGGAAGAAAACACCGACATCATAATCACCGGCAGCAATTCGAAAATGCTTTCAAGTGAACTAAGTACGTTGCTAGGCGGACGCTATCAGGAGATATATGTGCAAAGCCTGAGCTATATGGAATTTCTTGAATTTCATAAACTGGAAGACAGCGAAGAATCTCTGTTGAAATATCTTAACTATGGTGGACTGCCTGGGTTGAAGATAATAGGAATAGAAGAAGACGAGCATGTGTGGGAATACATACGCAGTGTTTTCAACACCGTTATTCTTAAGGACGTCATTGAGCGTCATAGTATACGTAATGTAGCATTTCTGAACAATCTCATTGCATTTCTGGCTGATACTACTGGCAAAATACATTCTGCCACAAGCATCAGCAAATACATGAAGTCGCAACAGCTTGACGTGTCTGCAAACGTAGTGCTCGACTACACGCATTTCTTCTCTGAGGCTTATCTTATCAACGAGGTGAAACGCTATGATATACATGGAAAGAAATTGTTTGAAAGTAATCAAAAAATTTATTTTGGTGATGTTGGACTGAGAAACATGATTGCAGGAGGTGAGAGAGAGACTGACATTGAAAAGGTAATTGAAAGTGTGGTGTATCAGCACCTCATTCGTCTGGGATACCAGGTTTATGTAGGCGAAATGAGGGTAGGCGAAATAGATTTTGTATGCAAAAAGGTCAACCAGATTAAATATCTTCAGGTGGCGTACCTCATTCATGACGACGAAACGCGAAAAAGGGAATTTGGAAGACTGGCAGACATAAATGACAATTACCCGAAATATGTCATATCTCTTACACCGTTGGTTACTTCACGCGATTATGACGGTATTATCCATATGGGTCTTCGGGAGTTCCTTAAAAATGGTATTTAGTGATGAGTAAAAAATTAAATTCTTTGACAAACATATTTTTACAAAACCTGTAAGCAAACATCTATTGATTATCAGCGAGTTACACACCGCTGTAGATTTCGCTGTACATCGTCAACTGTAAAAGATTTTGAAATAACGCAAGGAGGGGGGTAACGAAGGTGGTGGGATGGTACTTTTTCGATGCTCTTCAAACGGCGGAAAAAACGGTGGAACCCACCTCAAAACGATAATAAAGCCGGAAAATATTTGTGTGTTCGATATTTTTTTCTTAAATTTGCAAGTGGAAAAAAATTTTATTCACTATTAATCTAAAAAAACAGAGAAAGACTATGAAAAGACTATTCCCTTATACGCTTGCATTATTGTCGGCGACGATGTTTTCTTGTGGTAACAAAAACAACGTGAATGAAGACCAGAACAAAGCCGACTCCATAGCCGCAGCACAGGCAGCAGCCGACTCTATAGCCGCAGCAGCGGCACGCTGGGAGGCAGACAGCCAGAGATTTGCAAACCAGCATACGCCAGACTTGGAGTATATGGAACTGCACGGACCGGTGAAGAGTCTCACTACAACAGAGCCCACCACACGTTATGACTACAGTCGTACGGGACAACTGCTGCTGGTGGATGGCTACAACCCCTTCACAGAGAATCCTGTGGAACTGGAGCGCATGTGCCTTAAGCGTAACAGCAAGGGCGAGATAAACTCGTATGTAATGTACGAATCATCAGAAGACTACGAATGGAAGAACGGCAAACTTACCATCGTTGACGGTGGCGGTGAGGGATATGAATGGCACCTCACATACAGTTATGATGACAAGGGAATGTTGCGCTCGAAGAAAGGTTATCAGGAGTTTAACGACGGTTCGGAGCATGAGAATATAAACATAGAATATACCTACCTCGACTATGACAAGTACGGCAACTGGACACGCCGTAAGTCGAGCGGCGGAATAGAGAAGCGTACCATCAAGTATTTCAACATCACACGTCCGTCAGACAATGCCGATGACTTTGACCCGACAGTGCGCACCTACGACTTCCGTGGAAAGATAGGCGGTGAGAAGAACTGTCCGCTGCAGATAAGCAAGGATGGCGGTTACTATGTGGTAGCATCAGGCAAGAAGACACTGGTGTTCTCAGACTATGACGCCAAGACCACCGAACTGACCATTGACGCCTTCAAGCCCGACGGCGTGAAATTCATTGGCCGCTTCGTAGGTAAGGTGACAGGAAAGACATATAAGGGAGTATTCACCAACGACAAGGGAGGAAAGGTAAACTTCGACCTGGAGATGGAATAAAGGAAAGACGTGGACGAGGAAAAAACGATGACGCACAGCCGTGAAGTGCTGCTTGACATACTGAAGAGAGGAGGCGTGGAACCCGAACAGACCGAAGACGGAAGGTATCGTTTCGTATATAAGAACGAACACCTGATGGCAGAGGTCAGTGAGACGGGTAACCTCATGCGTATCTTTGACTACACATGGTACGGCGTGAGTCGTTGGGATGTGGAGAAGGTAACGCACCTGCAGCAGGTGATAAGCTTGTGCAATACGTCATCGAGAGCAAAGAGCGTGTATGTCTTTGACGATGAGGACGACGAGATGAATGTCACCACCATACTGGTGACACCGCTGATGGGCGGCATACCCAATGTTGACGGGTATTTCGCAGCGCAGCTCGACTCCATACTCGATGTGCACAGGATAATCCTGAAGGAGATGGGTGAGCCGTATGAGGAAGAGGAAGAAGAAAAGAAAGACTCTCCCGAAGACTCTCCAGGCACCGATGACAACGTGGAGCAGATGGAGGTAAAGACATCGATGGAGATGAAGGGCGAAATTATCAGAGCACTCGAGAGTCTGAACTGTCAATGGGAAGAATCGGCTCCAGAGGTAATCACCTTTGAATACCAGGCAGAGAGTTTCATCCTGCAATTAAGTGAAGACACATGCTATGCCACGCTCATCGACCCGTCGTGGTATTCATTCTCTATCGACGACATAGAACAGCTGTCGATGATGAAGGATGTCATCAACGACCTGAACTGGTATTTCTCTACCACCGCCAGCTATTCACGCTACGACAAGCAGAAAGAGTTTCACATACACACCTACCTGCAGTTGCTGGTACTCGATTCCATAGACCTCCGCACTTATTTCATAGAGACCATGCGTGAGTTTTTTCTCACTCATCATCGCTTCTACAAGATGATGGCTGAGAGGATGGTGGATAATAAAGAAAAATAAGTGAAGCACAGCATACTTTACATACAACATCTGAAGCAACTGCTGCAGATGGAGCGCGACGCCGAGCGTGAGGAATACCGCATGCAGACGGAGCAGATGCCCATAGACCGCCGCATACGTCGCGGTATATGCAGATGGCCGTTGCAGGTGGGCAGGTCATATTACAACTCGCTGAATCAACTGGTGGTTGAAACAGAAGGAGAGGCAGAAGAAGCAGGACTCTTCGAGTATGGCCGCCCGGTGCAGTTCTTTTCAGTCACCGGCGACAAGCAGAAAGTTCTCGGCGAAGGCGTGGTAAGCTATGCCGACGGCGGCAGGATGGTCGTGGCTGTATCGTCGGCCGCCATGGTGGCAACGCTGACAGCAGCAGAGAATGTGGGAGTACAGTTGTGGTTTGACGAAACGAGTTACACCACCATGCTCCATGCCCTTGACGATGTGATAAACGGCAAGGGACACAGGCTGGCTGACCTGCGCGACACCTTCTGTGGCGACAAGGAGGCACGATGGCTCACCACACCGTCGGTTTCCATGCCGTGGCTCAACGCCACGCAGGAACAGGCAGTCAACACTGTCTTGAGGGCGAAAGACGTGGCAGTGGTGCACGGACCACCGGGAACAGGCAAGACGACGACACTCGTAGAAGCAATATACGAAACACTGCGGCGCGAGACACAGGTGCTTGTATGTGCGCAGAGCAATATGGCGGTGGACTGGATTTCAGAGAAACTCGTTGACCATGGCGTGCCGGTGTTGCGCATTGGCAACCCCACCCGTGTAAACGACAAGATGCTCTCCTTCACATACGAGCGACGCTTCGAGGCGCATCCTTCATATCCAGAACTGTGGGCCATACGCCGTGACATGCGGCGTTTGCGTGAGCAGCGTTCAGACGGCAGACATCAGAAGATATCACGTCTGCGTGAGCGTGCCCAGGAACTGGAGATGCGCATACACCAGGACCTCTTTGGCGAGGCACGCGTGGTGGCCTCAACACTGGTGGGCACTGCCAACAAGATAATGGTGGGACAGAAATTCTCCACACTGTTTATCGATGAGGCAGCACAGGCCCTCGAACCTGCATGCTGGATAGCCATACGACGCGCCGGCAGGGTGATACTGGCAGGCGACCATCAGCAGTTGCCCCCAACGATAAAATGCCTTGATGCACTGCGGCAGGGACTTGGCGTGACACTCATGGAACGCATAGTGAAGAGTCAGCCGGAAGCGGTGACACTGCTCGGTGTGCAGTATCGCATGAACGAGGCCATCATGAAGTTTTCATCAGAGTGGTTCTATGGTGGAAAGTTGAAGGCAGACAAAAGTGTCAGTCACCGTTCTGTGCTCGATTACGAAACGCCCATCCTGTGGGTGGAGAGTGACGAGCCGGAACAATATGTCGGGTTGTCACACGGACGCATCAACAAGGCGGAAGCCGACCTGCTCCTGCTGCATCTGCAGGGATATATAAACAAGATTGGCGTGAACCGTTTTCTTGATGAAAATATTGACGTGGGCATCATCTCGCCCTACCGTGTGCAGACACAGTACATACGCCAGCAGATACAACGTCGTGAGGAGTTTCATCGCGTGCGCCACCTGATAAGCGTTGACACCGTGGATGGATTCCAAGGACAAGAGCGCGACATCATCATGATTTCACTTGTGCGCAGCAATGACAAAGGTCAGATAGGATTTCTCTCCGACCTGCGCCGCATGAATGTGGCGATGACACGTGCACGTATGAAACTGATAATCTTCGGCAACAGCATAACACTTTCACACACTCCGTTCTATAAGAAACTTATCGAGTATATAGAGGGGAGTGAAAAGTAACTCTATATATTTTATTTCGTTCAAGGTATGGATTACGTATTGTCTTCCCTTTCAATAGGCTATAAGAAAAAGGTGGTGGCCACAGACATCAACAAGACGTTGTGTGCCGGCACCATGACCTGTTTGATAGGCAGGAACGGCACGGGCAAGTCAACATTGATGCGCACCATGGCAGGCTTTCAGCCTCCTCTTGGAGGCAGTCTGAGCATGGATGGACGTGATGTGACCCAGATGACAACCATGGAGCGTGCACGCCTTGTCAGCGTGGTGCTCACAGACCGTGTGGACGTGCAGGGAATGACGGTTACTGACCTCGTCAGCATGGGACGCCAGCCATATACGGGGTTCTTCGGCAAGATGACAAAAGACGATGAGGCTATCGTGGCAGAAGCCTTGCAACAGGTGGGCATGGCAGACTTCGCAGGAAGGCAGGTGACAACACTCAGTGACGGTGAACGCCAGAAGGTGATGATAGCCAAGGCACTTGCACAGCAAACACCATTCATACTGCTTGACGAACCGACGGCCTTCCTTGACTATCCGTCAAAGAAAGAAACATTGTCGTTGCTACTGCAACTTTGTCATGAAGAACAAAAAGCAGTGCTTGTATCCACACATGATCTCGACGTGGCATTGAAGATAACTGACGAGGTGTGGGAGATGGAGAAAATATGATTTCAGCATGTTGACATACTTTGACAAAATGAAAGCTATCATATTACCCTGTAATAGCTATGCTTTTACGGTGTAATATGATAGCTTTTACAGTGTAAAAGCATAGCTATTACGATGCCCCATGAAATTTAACATCCGTTAGTGATTCGTGTCACGAAAAACGTATTTTTACTTACGATTTGATATTAAGAATAAGAATTAGTCGTATCAACTGCAATGTCATTACCAAACATTTTGCTGTCTCAGGAAAAATTTGTAACTTTGCAGTCAAAAGAAAGTTACAAGTGTATAACACAAAGGAATGACACTACAAGATTTTGAGATAATGGCGCCGGTAGGCTCGCGTGAGTCGTTTGCGGCAGCCATAAATGCTGGGGCGGGCTCCATATATTTCGGCATAGAGAAGCTGAATATGAGGGCTCACTCTGCGGCAGTGTTTACCATTGCCGACCTCAAGGAGATTGCTGCTACATGCAAGGAGCACGGCATAAAGAGTTACCTCACGGTCAACACGGTGATTTACGGTGAGGACCTGGAGCAGATGCGCGAGATAATACGTGCTGCGAAGGAAGCGGAGATTTCTGCCGTCATAGCCTCTGACGTGGCGGTGATGATGTACTGCCGCGAGGTGGGACAGGAGGTTCATCTGTCAACGCAGCTGAACATATCTAACATCGAGGCGCTGCGCTTCTATGCACAGTTTGCCGATGTGGTGGTATTGGCACGTGAACTGCGCATGGAGCAGGTGCAGGCCATACACGAGCAGGCGGTGAAGGAAGGCATCTGCGGACCGTCGGGACAGCCTATCAGGATTGAGATGTTCTGCCACGGTGCGCTGTGCATGGCTATCTCGGGCAAGTGCTATCTGTCGCTCCACAACATGGGACGCTCTGCCAACCGCGGCGAGTGCGTGCAGATATGCCGCAGGGCATACAGGGTGGAGGACGTGGAAACGGGCAACGAACTCCTGGTTGACAACAAATACATCATGTCGCCGAAAGACCTCAAGACCATCCGCTTCATCGACCGCATGATGGATGCCGGCGTGAGGGTGCTCAAGATAGAGGGCAGGGCTCGCGGACCGGAATATGTTGACACCGTGGTGCGCTGTTATAAGGAAGCCATCAGTGCGGTGCTGCACGACCGTGAGAATCCTGACGAACCGAAACAGTTTACGGAGGAGGCAAAGGACCAGTGGGACGAAAGGCTCAGCCGTGTCTTCAACCGTGGTTTCTGGGACGGCTACTACCAGGGTCAGACGCTTGGCGAGTGGAACGACTCATACGGTTCGAAGGCGACGGAGAAGAAGGTGTATGCCGCAAAGGTAATAAAATACTTCTCCAAGATTGGCGTGGCAGAGATGCAGGTGGAAGCCCATGAGATAAAGGTGGGTGACAAACTGCTCATCACCGGCAACACCACCGGAGCGATGTATATCGACGAGGTGAAGGAGATACGCTATGACCTGAAGCCTGTGGAGAAGGCAGAGAAGGGCCAGCGCATCAGCATCGCCGTGCCTGACAAGGTAAGGCCGAATGACAAGGTGTTTGTTTTAGAAAAAGCCTAAGGTCATTAAGGTCATTAGAGTCCTTAAAGACCTTAAAGTCCCTAAAAACCAAAAAGATTATGACAATAAACGAGATACAAGACGAAGTAATAGAAGAGTTCAGCGGTCTTGACGACTGGATGGACCGTTACCAGATGCTTATTGACCTTGGCTCTGAGCAAGAGCCATTGGCAGACGAGTACAAGACAGAACAGAACCTCATCGACGGCTGTCAGAGCCGTGTGTGGGTGCAGTGCGACAAGCAGGCGGACGGCACTCTGCGCTTCACCGCCGAGAGCGACGCGCTGATAGTGAAGGGCATCATTGCCCTGCTCATACGTGTGCTGACTGACCATACGCCGAAGGAGATACTTGATGCCGACCTCTACTTCATAGAGGAGATTGGACTGAAGGAACATCTCTCTCCCACACGCTCCAACGGACTGCTTGCAATGGTGAAACGCATCAAGGCATATGCTCTGGCATATTCCGCATGCTAAGTTCATCAAACATACAAAATGTTATAATACTACTAATGATGTCAAGATACGAATCGCTAAACAACGAGGAAATCTATCTGCTCACTATTTATGCTCTCTTTGAAACAATCGAGTCAGAGACGAGAAAAATAAAAAGCGTGATGATGGAAGTCACGAATACGCAGGATATTGACCTCAACCAAATAGCTAAAAAGCTAAACAAACAGGGACTGCTTGTTGTAAACAAATACAACTGGCGCAGCAATTCGTTTGACTTCTGTATTAATCCATTGGAAATGATACCGGTGATGCTCTATCTAATATCAGAGCAGAAAACGGTAGTGCAGCGTGTGCTTGATGCTGCAAAGAGAAGATTAAACCCCACAAACATTCAGCGTCTTATTTGGGAATACATCATCAGTGACTTTTCTTCGTTCGATACAGAACTGCTGCATGGCTTCAACGCAGATGAAGAATTTAATGTACTGTTGCCAGTGGTTTGCGACCAGCGTTTCGCCTTGTTGCTGATGAACCTTGACGAGCATGATTTCTTTGATTTGATGAACGCCTACATGACGGATGTCTTCAGGGAAGAGAGGATTATCGATCCAGACTATCTGTTGTCGCTCTGTAACAGTATTCAGAAAAACACTCCTGCCGATTCGCACATACTGCGCCTGAAATGTCTCATCGACCTGTATGCATACATGGCATACGGTCACATGCCTGACCAGTTGTTTGCGAGCAACAAGAACCATCAGATTATAGCAGCCATCCACGAGGCGTATCATGGCAACATGACTCAGGCGCTTGAGCACTTCAAACGCTCTGTTGCCATCAACAACAAAGACACCATGAGCTGGACGCCAAGTACAAGGAGCAACCTGCCTCTCGGTATCAGTAATTTCTTCTTTATGCTCGTGGCTTTCTGCACCAAGACACAGGACGGGCAGAAGAAATGTGCTGCATTGATGAGAGCAAACGACAGGGATGTCATGGCTACGGCGAGGGTTCTCTATGGCATAATATCAAACACATTCACTAATCAGCAGATAGAGAAACAGCTTGATGAATTGCTTTCAGAAGACAGCTGCCGCATAAACCGTTCGTTGGCCACGCTCATGTGCCTGTATCTTGGCAAGAAGGCAATCATTGGAAAATATGAAAGTGTAGAACCGCAATGGATGATACTGCGGCATGAGTCGAGGCAGTATATACCGCTTGTCAATGAGGAGGCCACCAATAAGGTATTCGGTAAGCAGGGAATGTTGTCTTCCATATACCATAAACGCGAATGGGAGAATGTGCTTGACGACCTTATGGGACTGTCTGGTCCGGAAAAGTTAGAAGAGAAAGACATCCGCATAGGATACTTCATGAATGACATCAACAGTTCCGTAGTTGCGGTAAGACAGCAGACGAAACTGAAGAACGGAACATGGGGAGCAGGCAAAAACGTTCCATTATCTACCTTCTTCATGGGAACGATAGACGGCATGGACTCCGCAGACCGCGAGATATCCATTGCCGAGCGCATGAATTCTTTCTACTCATCATCCATCAGTCTTGACACGGTCTTGCCATATATGACGGGAAAGAGCCGCCTGTATGTAGGAAACTACGCTCCATATACCCTCGTTGAGGTGACAGAGGAGATGCCGTATATCACGCTTGTGAACGAAAGCGACGGCTTCCGCATCACCAGCAACGTGCCGGCTGACGAGGTAGAGAAAGAAACAATCATAACACACCGTGGTGCAGCCAGCATCAACTTCATACGCCTTACCGACGAGCAGCGTCCTTACTATCGCAGGTTGCTGTCGCTCGGTTTCTTCCCGAGAGAAGCAGAGAAGCAGCTGAAGCAGTTCCTCAGTACGATAGGCAGCAAGGTGGAGGTAAACAGCGACCTCATCAGTGGTGGAAGTACGCTGCCCATCACCGACGGCCAGTCACAGCTCATCATGCAGATGCGTCCGCAGGGTAAGGAACACTATGTCATCAGCATCTTCTGCCGGCCGCTGGAAGGTGGAAGAACACGCTGTGTACCGGGAGAAGGCGACAGCGTTATCATAGATACAAACGAAAACGGACGTACCAGGGTGACGCGTGACCTAAAGGCGGAAGCCGACAACCTTGACCACTTCGCAGGCAACTGCAGCGAACTGTCTGACATACGCAGTCAGATGGATGAGAACAGAATGGCTGTTGTGGAGGCTTATGACTTGCTTCCGCTGATAGAATATGCTCAGCAGAATCCGGAACATATTACATGTGAATGGCCGGAGGGTGCGCAGATGAGAATAAAGCAGCGCACCACCGCTGCATCGTGGAGTGGAGCCATAAAGAAAAACGAGAACGGATGGTTCGAGATAGAGGGCTCCGTAGAACTTGACCAGGGCAAGGTCATCACCATGGCGCAGTTGCTGGAAATAGCAAGTCAGTCGCAAGGACGCTTCATAAAACTCGGCGACGGAGAGTTTCTCGCACTCAGCGAAAACCTGCGCCGACAACTCACAAGCCTCAATTCTATAGCCTCACACACTAAAGGCAAACTCGTCATGTCGCCCTTCTCGGTGGCACTGCTTGGCAAGGATGTCACCAGTGGTGAACTGGTGCTTAGCGAAGACGATGAGGTAAAGAGAATACGCAGGCAGATAAAGGAATCGAGTACCTATTCGCCCGATGTGCCACAGACACTCAACGCCACACTGCGACAATACCAGAAAGAAGGCTACCAGTGGATGTCGCGACTCAACAAATGGGGTGCAGGAGCGCTTCTGGCTGACGACATGGGTCTGGGAAAGACCATACAGACAATAGCCTTCCTGTTGTCTAAGACAGAGGAGGGCCCGGCACTCGTCATAGCACCGGCATCGGTGGCGCCAAACTGGAATGTGGAGTTCCAGAAGTTTGCACCGTCGCTCAATGTCACCATGCTCAATTTCGCCCCTGATCGTCAGGAGGTGATAAAGAATGCCAAGGCAGGCGATGTGGTGGTGACCACCTACGGACTGCTGCTGAGCGTGAAGATGTATATCACGAAGAAGAAATGGACCACCATCTGCCTTGACGAGGCACACATAATAAAGAACCGCGGTGCAAAGACATCGGCAGTGGCAATGCAGCTGAAAAGCCAGTACCGCGTCATGCTTACCGGTACGCCGGTGCAGAACCACCTTGGCGAACTGTGGAACCTGTTCCAGTTTGTCAACCCCGGACTCCTGGGCAGCTTCGAGGACTTCAACCGTCGTTTCATCATACCGATAGAGCAGAATGGTGACAAGGATGTGCAGCGCAACCTTGACCGCATAGTGAAACCATTCATGCTGCGCCGCACCAAGGATAAGGTGGCAAAGGAACTGCCAGAAAAAGAAGAGATATACCAGCATGTAGATCTTAGCGAAGAAGAGATGCTCGTCTATGAAGCACTCAGACAGAAGGCTGAGGCCATGCTCATGGCTGACGGTCCCGGTAGCGTGTCGATGACCACCCTGGCGGAGATAACACGCCTCAGACAGTGTGCCTGTGACATCCGCCTGATAGAAAAGGGAAAGATGAAGGGAACGGAGAAGGCCGGTTCAAAAATCATTGCCCTTGTGGAACTGCTGCAGACTATCCTTGAAGGCAATGCCGCCACACTCGTGTTCTCACAGTTCACGTCATACCTTGCACTCATCAAGAAAGCACTCAATGCTGCATCCATTCCTTATCTATATATAGACGGCACCGTGCCCATCAAGGAGCGTCAGAAACTCGTGGAGCAGTTCCAGAATGGTGAGTGTCCGGTGTTCCTCATATCACTGAAAGCCGGTGGACTTGGACTGAACCTCACCCGCGCCAACTATGTAGTGCACATGGACCCCTGGTGGAACCCAGCCATCGAGGCGCAGGCCACCGACCGTGCACACCGTATAGGTCAGAAGCAGAATGTCACGGTATATCATCTCATAGCCGCCGGCACCATTGAGGAAAAGATACAGCGTCTGCATGAGCAGAAGCGCGAACTTGTGGAGAATATCCTTGAAAGCACCGACACCAGCCATAAACTCACCGGTGAAGAGTTGCTTAAGTTAATTCATGAATAATCGGATAACTCCGATTATTCAGAATACTCAGAATATTCCAAGTACTCCGAAAACTCTGATTACTCCGATCACTCCTATAAAAACAATGAAACACCTCTGTTTATTTTTCATAGTCCTTACGCTGACCTCCTGTTTCAAGCCCTCAAAGGGCAAGGAGGCTGAGCAGGAAGAGTCAAAAGACTATTCCTCGCTTTACGATCAAGGCAACACGTCGGCTTGCTGGATATATGCCATGTGTGCCTGCATAGAGCGTGAACAACTGCGTATGGGCGACAGCATAGCATTGTCGCGCCAGTGGTTGCTTGCACGGGGTATGGAGGAGCATACACGCAGACTGTACTGGATGCACCGACAGGGATACGAAATGATTCCGCCTGCCGCAGACCCACGCATGGGGTTCACGATGCGTGGAGTGGGCCCGGAGGCGATAAGGCTTATCAAGGAATACGGACTGGTGCCGTATTCGCATGAGAAGACGCATATCATAAATGACAGAGCCACCATCAGACGACTTACAACCATTGCCAATACTGCCGCCACGCCGCAGCAGTTGGATGAACAACTGTATGACTTGCTGCCGCAGTTCACCGTTGCACGCCATACATACGGCAGCCAGTCGCCGTCATTCTTCTATTACTCCATGCGATATACTCCCCAGCAGTTTGCCGAGAGCATAATGTATCATCAGAATTGGCAGTTCTATGCCAGTGAGGAACATCATCCGTGGGGTAGCCGTTTCGCACTTGAAACGCCTGACAACTATCGTTACCACCAATACACTAATATGCCTATGGACTCCATCGTCACAATGGTGACGTCATCGCTCAAACAAGGTCATCCGGTGTATTGGGAGTATGGCAAGCATGGCCGCACGTCAGACCATGCCATGGCTATCGTAGGTATCACACATGACAAAAAAACAGACGAACTGTTGTTCGTCTGTCAAAATTCGTATGGTATAAAATGGGGTAAACACGGCAAGTGCGCCGTACCCCTTTCTTATTTCAGAAAACATACCTCCAACGTAGGGTTAGTAACCCCAGTAGAGTAGGGCAGGGTGTTTTCTCTTTTATTTCTGTAGAGCAACCCGTTAAACTCTGTAGAGCAGTCCGTTCTTAAGGTCTGCTTCAGCGGTTTCCTTTATCTTTACGTGCAGTTTCTTGCCGGTGGCATTGAATGGTATCTGCTCCGTGAAGCGGTAGTAGCGCGGACGCTTGAAGTTGGCTATGTCCTCGCTCTCCTTGCAGAACTCGTCAAGAGCCTCTGGAGTCAGCTCCATGTCGTTGCGCACGATGTAGGCTGTCACCATCTGTCCGCGCACCTTGTCGGGCACGCTGGTGACGATACAGTCTTTCACGCCAGGATGAGTGTTGAGTACAGCCTCAACCTCCGTAGGATAGATATTCTCGCCTGACGATATTATCATGTCATCCTTACGGCCCACGATGGTGATAAACTGGTTCTCATCCCATGTGGCGAGGTCGTTGGTGTATATGAATCCCTTGTAATACTTCTTCTCAGTCTCCTCAGGCTTGTTGTGGTACAAGTAAGGAGACTTGGCTGGCGAACAGATGATTACCTCGCCTACCTCTGTGCCGTCGGTAGCGGCCAGGTCTTCCGGCTCTGCCTTGCGGTCCTCGTAAACCTTCACCACGCGCACATCGTCGTCCACGCATGATGCTCCTGCGGTGCCGGCATTCTCCGGCAGGTCGAACGGACGCAGGAATGTGTTCCAGAATGTCTCGGTAGTGCCATAGCCGTTGAAGATGTTAGGTGTGAGCACCTTCTGGTAACGTATGCAAGCAGAGCGCTCCAGCGGACTACCCATGGTGACGATACCCTTGAGGGTGGTGAGGTCATAGCCCTGGCGCATCTGTTCGTCGGCGAGTTCCTCAAGTACGGTAGGCACACCAACCACGAATGATATCTTATACTTCTGCACAAGCTTCAGTGCTGTGCGAGACTCAAACTTACCCATTATCACCAGTGTAGCACCGGCATAGAACGTAGGACACGGACCGGCACAGTGCAAGCCGCCGCGGTGGAACCATGGTGTGGTGTTCATCGTTACGTCCTTATAGCTCATCGGGAAGTGTATCATCACGTCGTGAGCCGACAGCACCTCGTTGATGCTTGTCATAGCCACGCCCTTCGGACGGCCTGTGGTGCCGCTGGTGTATAGACGGCAGGTTTCGTCGTATATGTTGTGCTCCTCGCTGAGTACTGGTTCAGCAGTACTTGCACTCTCCACATAGTCCTGATAGCGGATGGCACCCTCCATCATCTTGTCTGATGCCACGATGACGCGCTTGGGCTTGTGCTGTGCATGCTTGATGGCCTCAAGCGTGCTTTCAAGTTTTGATTCGCATACTATGACGGCAAACGGTTTGGAGTCGTCGATGTTGTATGCCATTTCGCCTGAGCTGATGCGGTAGCTGACTGGGCAGCACACACCGCCTGTCTTGTGGGCGGCAACGTAAGCAAAGGCAAATTCCGGACGGTTTACCATCTGCAGCATGATGACGTCACCCTTCTTGAAACCGTCAGCAGCCAATGCGTTACACAATCGGTTAGTATCTTCATTCAGTTCTTTGTATGTCCATGCCTGGTCAGTCTCTGACTCTATCATAGCCACGCGATTAGCATATCGTCTGACATTACGCATAAAGCCCTCTATCCAAGTATAGCGGCTCTCAAAAATTGTTCTAAAATCTGACATAATATTATTGTCTTTTATATTTCTATTAACTGTTTTCTCTTATTTCAACACGGCGTATCTTACCGCTGATGGTCTTTGGCAGCTCATCCACAAACTCTATTATACGCGGATATTTGTATGGTGCCGTCTCGCGCTTCACATGTTCCTGCAGTTCTTTCTTCAGAGCGTCAGCCTTGAGAGCGTCAGTGGCCCTCGACTTGTATTCGTCGGTAAGCACTATGGTTGCCTTTACTATCTGTCCGCGTATCTCGTCGGGTGCAGCCGTTATGGCGCACTCCACCACTGCGGGATGAGTCATCAATGCCGACTCCACCTCAAACGGACCTACGCGGTAGCCCGATGTCTTTATCACATCGTCTATGCGCGATACGAACCACAGGTATCCGTCATGGTCGCGATATACCACGTCGCCCGTGTGATACAGATTGTTGACTATGCGCTTCTCGGTCATCTCCTCGTTGCGGTAGTAACACTTGAACAGTCCGAGAGGCTTCTTGCCGTCTTTTACCTTAATGACGAGTTCGCCGTGCACCATCTCAGGCACGCTGTTGCCGTCCTCGTCAACGATGTCGATGTCATACTGAGGATTAGGTACTCCCATTGCGCCCGGCTTCGGTTTCACCCAAGGATAGGTGCCCACCACCATGGTGGTCTCCGTCTGTCCGTAAGACTCGTATATCGTTATGCCCGTCTTTGCCTTCCACTCGTCAAACACGCTGGGGTTGAGTGCCTCGCCTGCCGTGGTGCACCACCTGAGTGATGACAGGTTGTAGGCGCTGATGTCCTCACGTATGAGGAAACGGTATATGGTAGGCGGTGCGCAGAAAGACGTGATATGGTAGTCTTGCATTACGCGCAGCAATACCTCTGGATAGAAGCGTCCCTCGTAGTCATATACGAAGACCGTAGCCCCGCATAGCATCTGACCGTAGAACTTGCCCCATACAGCCTTGCCCCAACCAGTGTCGGCAAGCGTAAGGTGCAGCGACCTGTCGTTGAGGTTGTGCCAGCACTTGGCTGTCACTATGTGTGCCAAGGGGTAGGAGAAATCGTGCATCACCATCTTTGGCTCGCCCGTAGTGCCACTGGTGAAGTAGAGCAGGAAATTGTCGGTCACCTTGTTGCGCTCAGGCTTAACGAAAGGAGCCGCCTCCTGCAGTCCGCGCCAGAAGTCGTAGAAACCGTTAGGCACAGCCGGACCTATAGATATGCAGTGGCGCAGCATAGGTGAGAAGCGTCTTGCCTTCTGCACGTGCTGCAGCACCTCGGGGTCACCGCATGATATTATACCGCTGATGCCAGCCATGTGGCAGCGGTACATTATGTCTTTCTCCGTAAGCATGTGGGTGGCAGGTATCGCCACCGCTCCTATCTTGTGCAGGGCTACCATGGCATACCACCATTCCACCCTTCTCTTCAGTATCAGCATCACACGGTCGCCCTTCTCAATGCCTATGCCTTGG
>JAEEHW010000127.1 GCA_016281055.1 Prevotella sp. | reverse complement strand
TCCATGGATAAAAAACAATGAGGTTTGGCTTGGGTATGGTTTCAAGGGTGCGGCGGCTCATTTTTATTCTCCATACGAAGATACAGCAACAGCAGGTGACCACAGAAAAGACATGATACGTGTATCTGGCGTTAATTGGTTCACCAACCTCGAAATACCCAAACGACATGAATATCTTGATTTAATTTGTCGTTACTCTCCTGAAGAATATCCAACATATGAGAATTATGATGCTATAGAAGTAAGCAAGACATCAGATATTCCTTTCGATTATACCGGAGCGATGGGCGTGCCTACGACCTTTCTTGACAAATATAATCCAGAACAATTTGAGATAATAGGACTTGCCGAAGGAGATTTGGGCAAAGAACTTGGACTAAGACCTTTTGACAGAGAATTAAAGAAACTAAACAAGAGTTTGCGTGATGGCCAATTATTCTATATGAAGAACGGCTTTCCGCAGAAGCCATACAGCAGAATCCTAATCCGTAACAAACACCCAAGAACATTATGATGACAATTAAGCAGATAGAAGTTACCGTTGGCGAGATTACCCGCGGTTACATAAACAACGACGAACAGGGAGTACGTGGGTATAACGGACAACTCGACATTCGTCCACCTTACCAGCGTGAGTTTATATATAATGAGAAAGAGCAGAAAGCCGTCATTACTACCATATTGAACGGCTACCCGCTGAACGTGATGTATTGGGTGAAACGCTCTGATGACGCTGAATGTCCTTACGAGGTGATGGACGGACAACAACGCACATTGTCTATATGCGAATATGTTGACGGGAAATTCTCATACGACTTCAAGAATTTCTTCAACCAGCCTGAAGACATACAGCAGAAGATTCTGAACTACAAACTCACCGTCTATGTATGCGAGGGTGTACCGTCAGAGAAACTGTCGTGGTTCAAGACCATCAACATAGCAGGCAAGGCCCTTAACGAACAGGAAATCAACAATGCCATCTATGCCGGTCCGTTCGTCACTGACGCCAAGCGCCATTTCTCAAAATCAAACTGCGCTGCCTATCGCCTTGCCAAAGACTTAGTAAACGGCACGCCCATACGTCAGGATTTTTTCAAGAAAGCCCTTGAATGGATGGCAGAGCACGAAACGCGCGAAGGCAAGAACACCAGCGCCGTGGACTACATGGCGCGTCATCAGCACGACCCAAATGCCAACAACCTCTGGTCGTATTTCCAGACAGTGATAAACTGGGCAATAACCAATTTCGACATGAAGCGCTTCCGCAAAATCATGAAAGGCCTTGACTGGGCATGGCTCTATGATAAGTATGGCACAGAAACACTGAACACCACCGAACTGGGACAACGCATATCTGCACTGATGCAAGACGGCGAGATACAGCGCCAGACGGGCATTATCCCTTACGTCCTAACCGGTGACGAGCATTACCTTGACCTGAGAGCCTTCCCCGACAACATCAAAATTGCAGCATGGGAGCGCCAAGGCCACAAGTGTGCGGTTTGTGGCGAGGAGTTTGACATCGAATTCATGGAAGGTGACCACATCACCCCATGGTGTGACGGAGGTCGCACAACGGAAGACAACTGTCAGATGCTATGCCGAGAGTGCAACCGGCGGAAAGGGGGAAGGTGAAATCTGGATGAAATTATAAGAAATTAGCCTACATAATTCACTGGAATTTATCCTTGCCTACGGCGTACCAAAAATTATCATGAATGGTCATTAATTTCTCCATAAATTTAATTTATGAAATACTCCGTGAAGCACATGAGCACCCACGTAACGCAAGAATTCTTGGTTTTAATGAAACTCCGCGAAGCGCCTGAGCACCTACGGAGCGCAAGAATTAATGGTACACCGTAGGCAAAAAGTATATTCGCTGAATAGTTGCAGTTAGGTTGATTTGCTTCAAAATAACCCTAAAGTTAGAATACGGAGAAAAAAACTCCGAAAAAGTTTTATTATATTAAAACTTTGTTGTAACTTTGCACCTATGAGAAGAAGAATCATAGCGTTTGGTACATACTACCATGATTTTCTGGCTACTCTGAACCCAAAAGAAAGCAGAAAGATAAAATACATCATCTCGCTTCTGGAAACAACGGATCGGATGCCTGTCAAATTCATTCGCCACATCAAGGAGCATGGTAACCTATATGAGTTGCGCATGGAGTATGAGAGCAACATCTACCGACTATTCTTTATTTTTGACGAGGATAGCATAGTTGTATTGTTCCACGGATTCCAGAAAAAGACTCAGAAGACACCAAAAAAGGAGATAGAAAAAGCCATAAGACTAAGGAGTGAATATTATGAACAAAAAAGAACATCAAATTTATGACATCAGTGCTGAACTGTCCGAGGAGTTCGGGGCTCCCGGCACACCGGAGCGTGAGCAGTTTGACGATGAGGCATACATTTTCTATACTGGTCAACTGCTGCAGCAAGCACGCAAGACTGCAAAGGTGACACAGGCAGAACTTGCTCGCCGTACCTGCACGTCAAAGTCTTACATATCACGTGTGGAGCATGGCGACATAGAGCCTGGAGTGGGCAAGTTCTGGCACATGATTACCTCTTTGGGTATGCGCATAGACATCGTAAACCCATTAGGGCAGCCTGTGCTGTGATTAGAGACAGCAATAGAAGAAAGTGTGGATTATCAGAATTATGATTATCAAACTTTTGATAATCATAATTCTGATAAAAATGTATTGACCTCGTATTAACTTTGCAATCTACATAGGTCGGGCATAATGCTGCTATCATAGTGTCACGGAAGTGACCGATTTTCTGACAGGTTGATTTTTGCAACCTCGATTTCCTTGCGATATTTTCATTCAACAGGAATGTGGATGAAAATATCGCAAAATTTTGCTCTCTTGTAACTTCTTGATAATCAGTGATGGCGTTTTTGTGAACGCTTATTCAAGATGTAAAAGCTATTAAATTACAGTGTAAAAGGTGCCTTTTTACGTTGTAATAGCTATCATATTGCACTGTAAAAGCATACATATTACAGTGTGAAAGCTATGCTTTGACATCAAACATTGGCATCAATCGGGATAATCATTGTATAAAAGACATCTTTTGCATCAGGAAAAACGAAATGGACATCTCTATTTTAAGTTCTGAGACAGACTTTTTTGAATTGACACTTTGTAAAGAAATGGGAGAATTAACTTACAGAATGTTATTTTTAATGCATTGGATTTTGTCTATTCAACTTTTTTATTTAACTTTGTAGGCCGAAACACGAAAGTCGTAAACGTATGAAAACAATTATAATAACAGGAGGCAGTTCGGGTATCGGCAAGGCTGCAGCCGAACTGTTTGCAAGAAACGAATACAAGGTATATGAGTTGTCGCGCCACGGTGAATCGGGTGATGGCATCGTGCATATAGACTGCGATGTGACCAACCCGGATGATTGCCGGAACGCCGTCGGCAAGGTGATGGCAGACAGTGGCAGTATTGACGTGCTGGTAAGCAATGCCGGCATGGGCATCAGCGGTGCAGTGGAGTTTACGGAGCTGAGCGACGTGAAACGTCAGTTTGACGTAAACTTCTTCGGAGCGCTGAACATCACCCAAGCAGTCCTGCCGCTGATGCGCGAGCAAAAGAAAGGCAAGATAATCTTTGTCAGCAGTGTCATGGCAGCGTTCAGTCTGCCGTTCCAGTCCTTTTATGGTGCCACGAAATCGGCAGTCAATTCGTTGGCTCTCTCGCTGCGCAATGAGGTGCGCCCCTTCGGCATAGATGTGTGCTCGCTGATGCCGGGCGATGTAAAGACCGGATTTACTGCAGCCCGCAAGAAGAGCCTTGCTGGTTCGGAGGTATATACGCACATGGAGAAAGCTGTGAGCACCATGGAGCATGACGAGCAGCATGGCATCACGCCAGAGCGCATGGCGCGCAAGTTGCTGTCATTGGCAGAGGCAAAGCATCCAGCGGCGCTTAGTACGGTGGGGCTGAAATATCATCTTTTCCTATTGCTGGGCAAGGTGGTGCCTACAACGCTGGCAAACCGCATCGTCGGTATGATGTATTAGGAAACGAAAAAGCGCATCACTTGAATGTGATGCGCTTTTCTCTTTGGTTGCGGAGGCTCGACTCGAACGAACGACCTCCAGGTTATGAGCCTGGCGAGCTACCAACTGCTCCACTCCGCGATATAAATAGTAATTTGCGATTTTGCGAGTGCAAAGGTACTGCTTTTATTCCATACGGCCAAAAATATGGCTGCGTTTCTTTTGCTTTATATCAAATAATTGACATAAATCTATTCTTCTTCCTCCTCTGTGTCCTTAATTGTCAGTTGTTTCAGGTCATAGTAAGATCCGTTGTAGATATTGAAATCAACGTATCCTTTTATTCCTGGCAGACGTCCGGCATCGGTGTGCTGCCAGAATTTCCATTCACCTTTATATGCCAGTTTGCTGGCATAGTAGTGTGCAATCCAGTAGGGGTAGTCGTCGAAGCGATTGTCTGACAGATATTGTTGTTTGAATTTGTAATATGTGTAGATGATGGGCTTGACGTGGTATCTGTCTTCCACTATGTGCAGCCAGGTCAGGATGTCTTTCTGAAACTCCTCTGTGGTCTGATCTTGCGGTTTGTGTTCCACGTCGAGTACCGGCGGCAGGTCGCCCTCTTCAAGTTTTACCTTCTCAAGGAAGAAATACGCTTGTTCGCGTGCTTCTGACCTGATGCTGTAGAAATGGTATGCACCGCGTATGAAACCATATTCGCGTGCATTCTTGAAATTGTCCTTGAAGTTCTCGTCGATGAGGCTTGCGCCCTCAGTGGCTTTGATGATAACGAAGCGCACGGGAACCTTGCCTATCATTGCATTGCGCAACTGTTCCCAGTCGATAGAACCTTGATAGTGGCTTATGTCGATGCCTTGAATCTCAAACCCCTCGGGGTAGTTGACGTCGCCATACAGAGCATGCCATCTGAAACCTGTCGGTCCGACAAAGAAATAATAGAATGCTGCCACATAGATGAGAGCAACGAAAATTCCTCCCATCCACCAAGCCTTGTGGCCCAGCAGATGAGAGGATTTCTTCTTATTTCTCTTGTGTCTTGACAATTTCTTACTCGTGCTCCAGTTTCAGTGTTATGGTAGGCTGGTCGCATACCTCTGTAGGACCGAAATACTGTATTGGGCCTGGGTAGATGTAACAAGTGTCGCGAGCCCACTGTGTGCGGTGAGCAACGAAATACTTGTATGGCTTGCCTTCGAGTTCAACGAGAGCCTTCTTGATAACAGGCTTCATCTCGCCGCTGCGCTTCTCCATGTTCATCATCATGGTGATAGGAATACCACCGGCTATCCATTCGTCAACAGGCTTAGAGGTGTTCTTCACTGATGACATGTAACCAGTCTTGCCGGCAGCAATCAGCATAGAAGCGTTGAAGCCGAGAGAGTAGCAGTAGTCAGCGTCGAAGTTAGAAGGAGCAGCGCAACGTCCCTCGTAACCGAAGAAATGGTGCTGTGTAGCGAACTTGCCGTGATACAGACCGTCCTTCTTCCACTGATCCAGTTTGCGACCAACCATCTCGGCGAGCAGCTGCTCGGTGTCGATGAGTGATACCTGTACGTTGCCGTGAGGGTCGCGGTCGAGAGCGAGCTGACGGCTTACTGACTCTGGCAGTGAGCGGAATATTGCTGCATTCTCAGCAGAGAGGTGTGACTGAACATAAGCAATCTTCTTGCTGTCGGCAATCATTTCGAAGTCCTTCTGGTTTGCTGCCAGCATATCGTTGAGCTCAGCGATGAGCGCCTTGATGGCAGGAATGAACTCGATGAGACCTTCTGGTACGAGTACCACGCCGTAGTTCATACCGCGTGTAGCACGGTCAGCCACTGCATCGGCGATGTATGTTACAACGTCGTCAAGAGTCTGGTTCTTAGCCTCAACCTCCTCACCGATGAGGGTGATGTTAGGGTGTGTCTGCAGTGCGCACTCCAGTGTGACGTGAGAAGCAGAGCGTCCCATGAGTTTGATGAAGTGCCAGTATTTCTTTGCAGAGTTACAGTCGCGCATGATGTTGCCGATAACCTCGGAATACACCTTTGTTGCAGTGTCGAAACCGAATGAAGTCTCAATCTCGGAGTTCTTCAGGTCGCCGTCGATGGTCTTAGGACAGCCGATAACCTGTACGCCGGCACCGATAGCCTTGTAGTACTCAGCGAGTACGCATGCGTTGGTGTTAGAGTCGTCACCACCGATGATGACAAGCGCCTTGATGTTGAGAGCCTTCAGAATCTCCAGACCCTTGTCAAACTGATCCTTCTTCTCCAGTTTTGTACGACCAGAGCCGATGATGTCGAAACCGCCGGTGTTGCGATATTCGTCAATGATATCCTTGGTCAGCTCCATGTAGTTGTGGTCAACGAGACCGCCAGGACCGAGGATGAAGCCGTAAAGTTTGTTTTCTGGATTCAGTTTCTTGATACCGTCAAACAGACCAGAGATGACGTTGTGACCGCCAGGAGCCTGACCGCCAGAGAGGATTACGCCCACGTTGATGGCAACGTTGTTGGCCTCACCCTTTGTTGGTTCGAATTTCAGGTATGGCATACCGTATGTGTTAGGGAAGAGCTTCTGTACTTCCTCCTGGTCTGCCACAGACTGTGTAGGTTCACCTTCTACTGCTTTTAAAGCACCGCGCAGTGCCTTAGGCAGCTTTGGCTGATAGGCGGCGCGAGCAATCTGTAATGCGCTTTTTTCCATTTTTGACTTCGTTTAAGTTTATTTGTTAATGTATTGATTTATAATTTAGAACGCAAAGTTAATAAAAAAAAATGAGATATAGTAGCAGTTTTCCAAAAAAGTTTGTATTTATTTCTTCTATCTTGACTAATCTTATTCAAATCGCCAAAGACGCAGTTTCAACCACAGTTTGTTGTAAAGACGGAACAGAGGTTCAAACAGTACCTCAGACGGATAACTCCAGAGGAAGTGCATATTGTGGCGCAGGCGTGCCATGGCGTATGGCAATCCACGGTAGTGCATGGAACCATTGGTCACCTCTGCCCAGTTATATCGGCTGTCATGCTGTCCGAAGTTGCCACTTTGCATTATCTCTGCCAGCAGTTCATCTCCTCTGTGTCCGTTGGGAGGACAGAGCATCCAGTCCTGCTGTTCGTTGGAATTGCAGAACACGCGTTGCAGCACATACATCACCGCCCCTGCGAAATTCTGGAGGCCGAAGGATTTGATCAGAGCGTATTCGCTGTCAGGGATTCGCTCTTCGCTTATTAGAAGCATGTAGTAATCAAGAAGCTGGCGCAGTCCGATGCCTTCTTCAAAGATATGTTTGTAGAGGTGAAGCAGTTGGAAAACCACGTTGAACTCCGTAGTGGGAATTGTATATCCGTCATACGGTATGAAGGTGCCGTTACGCTTGTATTCCTTAAACCATCGTTGCACCTTGCTGTTGTGCCACGGACAGTATAGCCAACTGGGACGATAATGAACCTCCACGGCAGTGTCTTTCAGTATTGGGAAATCGAGGTTGTGGTAATAAATGTATTCACCTTTCCTTATGGATTGGCAGAACTCAATCACCGCATGAACATCCCCTTTATGAATGTTGTCGTCCGCATGGCATTTCTCACAATTCCCTTTTGGTTCTTCACGTCCGAAGGCCCACACATCTATGTCGCCCGGCGTGCGCAGTCCCTTCAGACGGTCGGGGTAATAATACATATTTCCCTGACCTTTGAGTATCATACAATTAAAGCCCTTCTGTCTGAAATAGTATGCTACGTCTGCTGTCTGTTTTGAAATCTTAAGATTGTTTTCGCGCAAACGGTCAGCCTTTACCGCCCACTGCCTGATGCGGCGCGGAGGTGGTAGCTGTTCCTGCGGAAGACACTCGACGGCGGCAAAGACTATGCCGGTAAGAGTGTGCTGTTTGGACAATTCGTATATCTGCTCCCATTCGTCGGCAGATGGTGCGCGTGACAGAGACGTACTGTTGCCTACTGCTATCTGCAGCAGTTCAAAGAATATGTTGTATATGTCAGACAAGTTCAAGTATTGATGATGTGATTGTAGAAGGAATGAGGGTTTAGGCTTGCTTCGTCAGCCTTGCGGTAGTTCAGTTTGTGGAAGCTTACCTGTGAAGTATGCTGTTTCCACCACGCATCGTCATAATCCATTGCCAGCCTGTTGCCTAATTGTATGTTTGCAAAGGCATTGCCGCGCGGCATACTGTGCATGAACTCAGGGTAACGCTTGGCTGCCTCGTTGAAGAACAAATGGAAAATGTAATACTCCACAACGCAGTTATATTCGTGCCAGTAAGCATGAAGCATGTCTCTGACCATGTGCAGCAGAGGATTGCCAGCTTTGGCATGGATAAACCAGTTGGCCATTCCTACAACCTTGCCGTTACGGAAATAGCGGAATACGAACAGTTCGCTTGCCTGTATGGCCTGCCAGTGCAGGTTGCTCGTACACAGCACAGAGGCGTCTATCCATGTACCACCGTGTTTCAGCAGCAACTCCAGTCGAAGCAGGTCGCTGAACATAGGGTGGGGGATTATTCCCATGTCGTATTTCTGGAGGATGTATTCTGGTAGAGTGACATATTGTTTGTAGTTGTTGTTGTCTATGATGACAACATCTGCATCAGGAAGATTCCTGCGCAGTGACATACAGCATACCTTGACAAGTTTTGGAGCATGGTCAAACCCTTGTAGCCAGCAGAACCAAATCTTCTGTTTTGAGGATGTTGGTTCAAGTTGGGGCGTTATCGCATATGTCTCTGGCGTTTTTATGGTGGCGAGCAGTTTCCGGTCAATCTTCTGTGTTATTATGGGATAGATGCTCTTGACACTCCTGCCGTTGTACAGGCATTTGAAAAACTCTTTTATGCCGGTCCACAGCACACCCATCCTGGCGTATTGCCACAGCAATCGCCAACCGCCAAACTGGCGTAGTCGGGTGGTGAGACGGTTAAAGTCTTTCATATATGCAACGCAGTTGTTCGTTGATGTGTTCGGCAGAGAAATGTTCTTTGACGAAATGTTGGCTATATTCCGACATCTGTCTTCTGTGTTCGCCATCATCTATGAGATGAGACAGGTTTGTGGCCAGTGTCTCGTCGTCGCCAAATGGGAATGTGACACAGTTTCTTCCTTCCTCAATGACATCAGGCAGTCCGCCTACGGGAGTGGTTATGACAGAAATGCCGTAGCTCCAGGCTTCAAGTACGACCATGGGAAATCCTTCCTCGTAGGAACACATGGCAAGTATGGAGGCACGGCTAAAGAAACGTTCCTTTTCTTCGCCGGTGACGTAGCCGGTGAAGTGTACGCAGTCTTGAAGTTCCATGTCGACAACCATCTGCCGGAAGCGTTCCACTTCACCGTTGCCGAGCATGTAGATATGCCAGGCAGGATACTTCTCTTTGATACGTTTCCATGCTCTCAACAGTACGTCAGGAGCCTTGTTGTCGTTGAAATATGCCGCCATGAGGATGGTCTTGTCACGGTTAGAATAATCAGAGTGAGGTCTGCTTTCGCATGAGTTGTACAGTACGGATATGGGCTTTGTTATGCTTGGGTATGACTCTTCAAACAGCTGCCGCCATTTCTTTGCGAGCAGAATGATGTGGTCTGCGTGTCGCAGATGCCATAGAAACAGAGCGTTTTGTGTATGGTTGCGTAACTGATTGCCCATGTGTATGTGCATGATGATGCGCTTGTGCCAAAGGAGGGCAAGCAGGAAAATAGGCAGTTGGATGATGAGGCAGATACGGTCTGGAACAGTATGGAAATGAATGATGTCATATCGCCATAATATGAAAAAAGCCGTGAAGTTGGACTTCACGGCATACCATAGTTTCCATAGGTAATTGCGTTGTATCTGTGTACCGAGCCAGCGGCATGAGAAATCTTTCCACACTGGCATTCTCTCCATCAACTTGATAGTACTGCTGACACCACCAAATGACTCACGCGCACTTCCGACAATTAATACTTTTTTATTTGCCATACAACAATCTGTCGTTTTCCTCTTGTTGTTCTTCTGTGAAACGCATCTTGAGTAGTCGTGCCGGAATACCGCCAATGATAGAGTAGGGGGGGAATGACTGTGTAACCACTGCACCGGCAGCCACAATGGAGCCATGCCCGATGGTAACACCCTTTAATATCGTTACATTTGCTCCACACCATACGTCGTCTTCTATCACTACTGGTTGATCCCATGGGTTACTTCCGTCAGGCATGCGCTTCTCCTCGGGTGATACGTCAATGATGAATTTTCCAATGATGTCGCTGCGGTGATCGCCAGTGATGATTGTGGGGCGCGGTCCGAATACTACCTTGCGGCCAATTGTCAAAGGCGCATCTGTACAGTATATCGTGCTGCCTTTCGGAATGGATGTGCCGTCACCGATGGATAGGTTGTGCAGCCCCTTGATGTCTGATGACATGGAACGCAGATACACTCCCTTACCGCAGTGTTTCATCTTTCGTTTCCATATTGGTGTCCATAGAGCATCCCAAAGGAAAGAGGGCAACAGGCTAAGTTTAATCAGGAAATCTAACAATTTGTTTTTATTTTTCGTTTTTTATATCAGTAGAAGCACTGATGAGCGCTTGTTCAATGACTGGTGCCATGTCATAATACTTATACTGTGCCAACCTGCCGCCGAAGATGACGTTGGTTTCCTTTTCTGCCAACTTACGGTATTCTTCTGCAAGAGCATTGTTGCGGTCGTCGTTGACAGGATAGAACTGTTCCATGCCATCCTTATATTCTGTAGAGTACTCCTCGCTGATTACGGTCTTGGGACAGTCGTACACCTCTTGTCCGAACATTTCAAAATGCTTGTGCTCGATTACTCGTGTGAAAGGTTTGTCGTGAGAAGTGTAGTTGACCACTGCGTTGCCTTGGTAGTTGGCAGTGTTTTCTATTCGCGTTTTGAAAGAAACGGTACGCCAATCGAGTTTTCCAAGTTTGAAGTCAAAATATTCGTCAATGGCGCCAGTGTAAACTAGTTTGTCTGCATATTGATGCCAGTCCTTGTATTCAGAGTTGAAGAAATCGGTATTCACCTTGCACTCAATTCCGTTGAGCAGTCCTTCGGTGAGTTTGTTGTAGCCACCGATAGGGATGCCTTGGTAACGGTCGTTGAAATAGTTGTTGTCAAACACCATGCGCACTGGCAGACGTTTGATGATGAAAGCAGGCAGTTCGGTGCATCTGCGCCCCCACTGCTTCTCCGTATATTCCTTAATGAGTTTGTTGAATATATCTTTTCCGACAAGTGTCAGAGCCTGTTCTTCAAGGTTCTGTGGTTCGCGGCCGCCGAGTGCTGCCACAGCCTCAGCCTTTTGCTCATTGATGCGGGCCTGTGCTTCATCAGGAGTGTGTACGTCAGGCCACATTCTGTTGAAGGTGTTCATGTTGAACGGAAGGTTATACAGTTCACCTTTGTAGTTTGCAACAGGACAGTTTGTATAGCGGTTGAACTCCACTATGGAATTGACAAACTGCCATACCTCTTTGTTTGAAGTATGAAAGATGTGTGCTCCGTATTTATGAACGTTGATGCCTTCAGTGTTTTCGCAAAATATATTGCCGCCGAGTTGCGGTCGTTTGTCAATAACGAGGCAACGCTTGCCTGCCTTATGAGCCATATAGGCGAAAGTGGCTCCAAATAAACCGGAACCAACGATAAGGTAATCGTATTTCTTCATGATGATATAATGTCTTTGTAAATTGCCATTAGTTGCTCTCCCTTGCTGTTCCATGACAAGGATGAGGCTTTTTCTGCGCAGTTGCGTGAGCGCTTAAGCAGTTCGTCACGATTGTTGTATAAATAATTAAGTTGGTTAGCAAAATCCTTTACTGATTGTTTTGGGGTTGACAGATCGACCTTCCAACCTACACTGTCATCAATGACAGCTGCCATTCCGCAGGAATTAAAGCACAACACTGGCAAGTGGTTGCTGATGGCTTCAAGTACAACGGTGGAAGTGTCTTCGCTTACAGACGTAAATAAAAATAGGTCGGCATGGCGCATGGCCACATGAATATCCTTTGTAGGTACACTGCCCATGAGGTGTACTTGGTCTTCTATTTTTAGCTGTTTTATGAGAGCCTTTGCCTCTGCAGTTTGTTGTTCATTACCATTGCCATATATTTGAAGTCTTATATTGCTGTTGCCGGTCTGTGCAATGGAATGAATTGCAATGTCCAGTCTTTTCCTGAAATCAAATTTTCCCACCCATATTACATTGAATTCTTTATTAAAGAATCGATGCGAAGTGTTTGTTGCATCATTATCATTTAGAATATGGCAACCAGTTTCAGGTATCAGTATGGAATCTCTTCCGTAATACTTCTTAATAGCCTGTTGACTGTCGGGTATGGCGCTGATGAGTACGTCAGCATGTTTCATCATTCGTCTTACTCGTGGATAAAGAATGAGTTGCAGAATGTTCAGGGTATTCTTGAGACCTTGGAATGATTTCATTCTTATACCACTGGCGTATGCCATTGGGAACAACTTGATTCCACCTATTGGACCCCATACTAATGGAATGTTGAATTCCTTCGATATTTTAAGCAGACAGCCTGGTTCGCGAAATCCCACCATGTTAAGTTGGTGAAGGATGTCAATCTTTTGTGTTTTACATATTCTGCGAGCTATTTCTGCTGTTTTTCGTTGCCATAGCCAATAATACCAGTAAAAACGCCAGTCACCCTGGTTCCAACACATCTGTCGAACGTGTTCGCTGACAGGATTATAATGAAAATGCAAGTTATCTTTGAATGTAAGACATTCTACTGCTTGTTCTATATCGTTACGAAACTCACTCTCTGTTATTACATGCACCTCACAATGCCTGGCAATGGAACATATCCAATTCCACCCCATGCCAGGTTCGCTTCCCATATTGGGCGAACATGCGTAAGCGTTAATGAGAACGGTCATCTTGTGTAACAGCGCCACAATACGATGGCATACATGCGGAACTTGGTGAATAGTTTGACATGTGCCGGCACATTGTTGGCAGAGTTGGACGTGTTGTTAGTTTCAGTCCATCGGTGAGCAGCACATTTCTTGTCAATGAAATACAACCTGTTGCGTCGTTGTGCCAGATGATGGATAAATGTATCGTGTTGTGGGATAGAACCGGGAAATGGAAGAAGGTATTTCAATTCGCTGCGTGTCATACCCAGGCTGAAACCATATACAGAGTGATTCTTCTTCAGTTTCCAGAATGATTCATGTTGATACACCACTTCGCCTGTATTCCTTCCTTCATCGTCTATGATGTCGAAGGCAGTGGCACATACTCCTTCTTTCTTTGTCAGGACATTGAGCGTTTCGCTTATTTTATCCTTATACCATATATCGTCTTGGTCAGAAAAGAATATGTATTCACCTGTAGTCTCGGATAATGCATGAATAAAATTAGCCGTTGCAGCATACAGGTTTCTATAATATCTGTGATTGCGCTCAGGAGTGTGTTGTATCACCTTTATCCTTTTGTCTGCGTATTGTTTGATGATAGACATAGTTTCATCAGTAGAGCCATCGTCAGAGATTATAATTTCCATTTCTGCATCAGGATATGCGGACAAATCCTGATATAGAATGGAATCCAGTTGCTCCCTTATGTGTTTGCCACCATTGTATGTGGCCATGCAAACGGATATTTTCATTTTACGGTGATGTTGTATCCTGGTTTGTATTTGTGGTGCAGTCCTAAGTGACCAGTTATTCCATGAAGAATGGCATAGCAGTTCATCTTTAGTTGTGATACATTGCGTTTCCTTATATATGTTGTCAGTGCGTTTGTTGTTTTTTTAGCACAGTACGCAAGGAATGACAAAAAATGATGTTTACGCAGAGTATAAACGTGGTTGCGTGTGAGATAATAGTCGCGCCATGTCGCAATGACATTTGTAGGTTGTGCGTATGTTACAGTGTCATGTGTGATTTTTATGTCGGGTACAAGCATTATCTTACCATGGTGACTTATTCTATGGCTGAATTCAGTATCGTCAAAGTAAATAAAGAAATCCTTGATAGGCAGTCCTGCTTTTATTACAGCACTTTTCTTGAAACAAGAGCCCACGAAAGATGTTTCATCTATTTTAACATCGCTTTTCTTGTAATGCTCGGTTGCCAAGCGACACGGTATCTGGATAATCCTGTTCTTGTTACATCTGCGATGGTCTATGTCTATGTTGCCGTTTATATAAACAGCCCCACAGATGCATGCAGTGTCATGTGAATGGGCTTCTGCATAATGCTGCACTTTCATAAGTGCATCCTGTTCTGGGTAGGCATCGTCATCAGACACCCATATCCAGTCTGCATCAGTTTTCAATGCTTGCTCTATGCCAGTGTGGAAACCGCCTGCTCCTCCTGTGTTGTTATGAAGATGTATAACATATTTTTCTGCGATGTTTGATGTCTCATCTTCCCAAGAACAAAGGAATTCATAAGTGCCATCGGTACTGTTGTTGTTTACAACTATTATGCTGTGAGGCGGGCAGGATTGCTCCTCATAGCTTTGAAGGGCATTCCTCAGTTTCTCTAATCTGTTAAATGTGACGATTACTGCACAGATTTTCATGTTTCTAATGCTGCTGCTTCAAGTTCTTCCTCTTCTTCCTCCTCTTCCCATTCTTCTTCCAGGTTGTTGTTTGAGTTAAGGCATAATGCAATGAGCATGCAGTAACCTTGTCCTTTTCCCGAAAGGAAGGAGGTGTCGGCTGTCTGTTCTATGGCAAGACAAAAGAACGCCATCATAGCCACACGGTAATATTTCAGACTGTACATCTCATTGAAGGCGGTGAGACGGCGTTTCCAGAAAAGATAAAACAATATAACACCTACAATTCCAAATTGTGCAAGTGTGGGATAGAATGCATCGCAGATGAATGTTCCGTCAAGTAACCTGTCGCCTCCTAATCCCCAGATATGGTTCAAGTTATATTCATAATACAATGGCGAGTAATATTTCCATGCGGCATTGCATGCAAACGAACCCATTCCTGAGCCAAAAGGAAAATAGTCCCATAGGATTTTCCATGCGGTCTTATATGTCATTGGCCTGGCCAGTGTTTCGTCTTCCCAACCATCTACGAAGTAAACTTCAAACTTTGTCCATGTCAGAGCTATGGCTATAACCATCATGACAGCGATTGTCCATACTGTCTTCGGCGATTTGAAATCAAGTTTCTTTTTTACATAGAACAGCATTGCGACAAATGCCACTACCTCGCCCATGAATTTCATCTTAGGAGCTATTAATCCTGAAGCTACCAATGCGAGAGCAATGAGTTTGTTCTTTTTAGTTTCTTCTGAGAACAGATAATAACTCATGCCGCAGCAAATGGCAAGCTGTCCTAAAACGGGAAATTCAGCGTCTATACCGGAATAAGAGGCTGGATGATACGCTATCCAGGATGCCAATGTGAATATCATTGCACCCAGCATCCATTTCTTTTGCTTGTCACTGAATCGTGGATTTAATATCCATGTACAGTAGATGATGGAGTATGGGCGTATTTCCTGTACAAGGTCGAGCCATACGGCATTGCTTACATTGCGTCCAAATGCTAATCCGTAGGCTATGTAAAACGATAGCACTCCGAGGAAGAATATATATTCCTTCCACGGAGTGTTGTTGGTTGCCCAATGTCCTTTTTTAAAGAATGTATAGGCGATGAGTACCACGGTCATGGCCTCATCGACTGACGAAAATCCCGGCAAGTCATTATATGCAATACATGCGGGGAAATATATAATCCAGAATAGGGTATAGAAGCGTGCTATCTGTTGCATCAGTTGTTTTCAAATGGAATTTGAAACCATGCATATTTGTTGCGTGCCCAGGTTTTTTGTCCTATTGTGTAGATTATGGCAAGTAACCAATTGGGCAGACGGTCTTTAAATGAATGTCCATAGCCTTCTTTCTGCCATGAGCCGGTGTAATTGTGAGCACAGTAACTTTTCTTGGTTCTTCTTACCTCTACGGCGTTTCTGCTGTTGAAGAAGTGCTTGTCAAACACCTCTATGTGTTTCTCTTGTCCTCTCTTGAAATCCTTCTTGCATGTTATAAGACGGAAAGTATATCCCAGATTTACCAATTCATGATGAAAGCGTACCGGTAGTTCCGTTATGTCATAGCTACCGTCTTGTTTGATGAATGACTTATCAGCGTATGCGTCAAGAATGTCTTTAATCCAGGTGTTGCTTTTTTCTGTTCCAATCACTGCTGCCTCAAATGCACGTATCTGGTCGCATCCTATGAAATAGGGTATATTCAGCAGGTCGTTGAATGATTTGTATATTATAACATCTGCATCGAGATATATTCCTCCATAGTTGTATAATGCATATAGGCGTATGTAGTCGGCTGCGAATGCATATTTCTTTGCTTCGTATGCTTGACGTGTCCATGATACACTGTTGATATCGAAATGCTTTTCTGTGATGTTTAATCCTTTGAGACATGAAGTGTCTTTTGGTGTCTTACCCCATAGCCATATATCATAATCTGCAAGATGATGCCTCCATGTGTTGAGGCATTTTTCAATAGTTGATGGAAATGCATCTCCAGACAACCAGCATAGGTGTATTATTTTTGGTATCATCAGATATCTTTGTCTATAAAAGGTACGTTGTTCATTCTGGAAGCAAGAAGGGCAAAACATGAATAATTGTAAAGTTCTTTTGCTCTTACACGGTATATCTTCTCTGATTTTGACATGGCGTAAAGGTCAAGGAATGTTTTCAGAGTGGTTTCCTGTTGTTGCTTCACTCCCGTGTGCCCGAGGTTAGAATGGTCGAGCACTTTTACCGGCATGTCAGCTATAGCATCAAGAAATGTTTTGCTGTCGGAGAATACATATACGGTTTTACCCGGATTCTCAGTAATAACATCTTTTATGCATTCACGGCATTTCTGTATGAGACATTGTCTCTCTTCTTCTGTTTTTAGGTGGTTGTCAAAGAATGTGTAGCCTTCAAATTGTTCTAAAGCATTGACAAAGCGGAATTGTACTGAGATATATGGTTTCTCATCAATGTGAAGCGCATTATATGCTTCCAATAACTGATTGCATGGTGAAAACAATTCTTGAAATAATTCATGCCATTTATAGCCGGAGTCCTCAAACTGCCACGGCATGTCGTTACCGGCATAACAATAGCAATGATATTGCTTATTCGGCTTCAGTGAGGTAATGCGGCGCCAGTTGGTCTCATTAATTATTTTTGTGTCTTGGATAGAATATTCCAGTTCATCAAGTTGCAGTTGCCAGTCTTTTTGGGGCGTGAGGAAATCAGACAGCACGAATGGCGTGTTGAAATAGAACTTGAAATCATATCCGTTGTTTTTGGCAGCATTATATAGTGATATTACGGCTTTCAGCCTGTCTGCAAGTCCAGGATGAGGCATGTCAGGTTCAAAAACAAAGTAAAGAACATTCTTCTTCTTTGCTCGTTTGAACCTCATTTTCCTAATATATCTGAGGTTATGAATGAAATATTTTATGTCGTATTTAATGTGGACAAATTCCATCGTGTATCATTTTCATTCTCTCCTTCCAGTCACCAAACCGCAGTGCTGTTTCTCTGTTTTTATCTACGAGTGGTTGAAACTGTTCAATGTTGCTAAGAATGTCTAACACCTGTTTCTCTTCCTTGAATTCTACCACGGGATTATAGCCAATAAAGTCTGAGAGTTCCTTAGGGCAATGTCCCCATAGAATGCTTTTGGAAACCATTGCTTCCCAATAACGCTGTGTCAGAGTCTCTACTCCTTGCGCTATTTCGGGGTGTGTGATGCTTTTGGGAAAGCAGATGGTGATTTTTGCGTTGCTTAAGTTTTTGCTGAGTTCTTCGTTGGAAAGGCGTTTGTTAATTTTTGCTGTGTTTACCCATGTTAGATTATTCTTCCCTGCGAAATCGCCTATTACGTTGTTGGCTCGTCCAAATTCAAAAACGTCTATGCTGCGGAATTTTAGTTCTTTGCCTTCGTGATACAGTGCTGTATCAATGGCTTCTGGACAGTGTATTGTTTTTAAATGTGGAATCCTTTTCTGTATTTCCTGCTTTTCCTGTTTGGAAGTGAATATTGCAGTTTTTATGTGATGACGTTTCAGCCATTGTTCCGTTTTGTCATAGTAGCAGGGCCAGCAGTCCCATATCAATGGTATCAGCTCATGTGAAACAACAGAGATTCCAGCATCAAAATACAAACTGACGGGTTGAACGAATACTAACCTAGCTTCTCCTTGCCATAATGTAGGGAATATGTCGCGCCTGAACAATAACCAGTGTAAGAATCGAGGATAAAAACCTTTTGTGGTGGGGTATTTTGCTTCTTTCCATCCCAAGAAGGCTTTATCTTTGAAATTCAGTCCTTCATATATATATGGTTGTATTGCTTTAATCATTATTTCCCCATCGCCAGACTCCTACAGGCATTTACATTCAACCGCTTTTATATTCAGAAATTCATCGTTTATATGCTGATATTTTGGTTTCATGGATAAACTGTCAATCAAACCTTTCATCATCGCTCTAAGTTTAGGAAGTTTGTTGCGTTCGTAAGATATCACTGCAACAATATCCTTAATAATGATTTTCAGAATTATATTTTTTGAGATGTTATTGTATTTCTTTATAATGTATATAAGGTTTCGTTCTCTATAGTATTTTCGTGTGGGATTGTGATTCTCTATTTGTAACCTTTTGAATATAGGGTGATATTTTATTGTTGTTCCAGTACCGATTTCGTGAATTAATTTTGTGTTGTATGTCGTCATTATTTTATATCCTGCTTTTTTCATACAGTAGCAGATGTCAGTATCAACGAAATCTATGAACATCTCATTGTCGAATCCCCCACTTTTGAACCAAGCTTCTGTATTGGTAAATGATGCGGATGTGATTACCCAAGGCACTTCAAATGTTCCTTCATACCCTTCCATCTGTGGGTCAACATAATTTCGATCTTCTATTTTACATCCGATAATTCCTATTTCGTCGTTGGCAATTCCTTTATATACATCAACCATTCCGGGAGTTGCAACAGAGTCCTGGTCTAATGTTAATGCCCATTTGTATCCGTGGGTGTAAGCATATCCGCATATTTGGTTTAAGGCATAGGCAATGCCTTTGCTTGCATGGTTGTTTATATAAATTATATTATTGTATTCTTTTATAGAATCAATATAGTCGAGGTTGGTTGAACCATTTTCTATCAACAGTAGGCAGTCTACTTGTTTGTATATGGCATTTATATTTTCAAGTAACCTTTTCTTGTCAGGGTTGAATAAAATGATTCCAGCTAACACTTCCATTTTTTATTCGTGTTGAATTGGTAACAGTTTGTGTCTTAGGTGGTTGCAGAGTATACTGTAAAAGCATATCTTTTACAGTGTAATATGATAGCTTTTACGGTGTAATATGATAGGTATTACAATGTAATATGTATGCTATTGCAATAGGGTATGATATACGTTGATTAATTGCTTGATTATAGTATCTCTGTCGTGACGAATTTCTGCAATCTCTTTTGCTCGATTACCTATGGTCAAGTTTGATTTATTGTTAAGTGCAAGTTTCATGATGAAATATGCTGCCATATAAGGGTCCGTTGAAGGGAAAAGGAAACCGGTTTCACCATCTTTTACCATTGACGCTGTGCCGCCGACATTTGTTGCGACTACTGGTATTCCAAGAATCTGGGCTTCTGCTATGCTGTTGGGACTGTTCTCTATGTATGATGTATGGCAATACAGCGTACTTGAGAGCAATGCTTCACGCAGCTCCTGCGCTGTGGCTACACCTTTCAGGTTGACATTTACTTCTTTGTGCTTGATGCCAGCCAGATGTTCTGCAATACGTGGATCGATGTTGCCATATACATTCCAGGTGAAATCAAGTCCAATCTCGTTCTTCAGTATATTGGCAGTTTTCAGTAATAAGTCAAAACCTTTGTAGGTTGGATTTGATATTGTTGTCGTTATTGTTGCTTTTGAAGATAATGTACGTTCAGCTGGGGCATAGAATTCTGGTCTCAATATCTCTCCTCCATAATGATATTGTGCTTGCGGTGCAAGTATTTCCATGGCTTGGCGGTCCCAGTCTGTGCGGCCTATTATGTGTGGTACGGCACGTAGTATCGTTTTTTCGCGATGGCAGCTGCGGTTCCAGTATGTGAGGTATTGAAAATTGCTGTAGATACTTTTTATCCCGTCCTTGCAAATATAGGTGTGGCGGGACATTCCTGGTGTGAGGAATATATTTATATAGAGTGATAGTATACCCTGTACGTGGAGACAGCAGGGAATATTTAATTCTTTTGCTGTAATTGTTGCAAGACCAATATAGAGTTCAGAACCGAAAACCTCAATGACATCGGGTTTGAAATCGTTGATTATTTTTTTGAAATGAGATATATAATACGGCCATGCTATCTCATCTCTTGTGAGATCACTGTATTTTATTAGGTCAAGAAACTTATCTTTTAATGGTTTTCTATAGTTTGGTATAGGATAATATGTGGTGTTATGTTGCTCTACTTTCCATGGTTGGCCTTCCATACTAAATGCTATCCCTAACGAAATGTCAGAGTGTTCTTCGATTGCATGCTGCATAGATGACATCCAACCTCCTCCATTGTATCCAGCATTATTTGTATGTATATTATTATAGCAACCTGGATTTGTTGCGAACCAAAGTACTCTCATCTGTTCAGCAGTTTGTAAAGAAGCAGCAGATCATACCTCCTGTACCATGACGGGTATAGCCGATGACAGTCATCAGGATAATTCTCTCGTTCTTCAATAAACAGTCGATATGTGCACATCTTATGCCAGAAACTGCCATTGAGCATCAGATGCCCAACATAGTCTTCATAGATGTTCTTTCTCGGTTTACTGGCATCAATGCTGTCCATGTCATGTATCTCTGTCGGAGTAGGAGAGGAGTAAACCTTTGCTGTGGGGAGCATCTGTAAAAGCAGTTCAGCATCTTCATACCTGCGCAGTTGCTCATTATATGGATGCTTCTGTACGAATGATGTTCGGAATATTGAGTGTCCACATCCCGGACTGATTTGCCTATAATACCAAGCACGCAGTGGATTTGAAATTTTCCCACAGATTGGGTGATGTTGTAATATTAGTTTACCACTGATACGCAGGTATTTATTAAAATCAATGATGTCAGCATCTGGGTGTTGCTGACATTGTTCGTACATGTGTTGAAGGGCACCATCACATAGTTCGTCATCGGCATCAAGGAAAACGGTCCAATCACCCTTTGCATATTTCGCACCAGTATTTCTTGCTGCGCCTGGACCGGAATTTTCTTGTTTTAATAGTTGCAGACGGAGGTCGTCAACCTTTTCCACTTCTGCAACGCTGCCATCTGTAGAACCATCGTCAATGACAATGAGTTCTATATCAGTGTATGACTGCGACAATACGCTGTCAATGCTGTGACATATACTTTTCTCCTTATTATATAAAGGTATGATGATGGAAATCATCCTTCAATGAGTTTTTTTACCCAGTTGTCTATTCTGTATTTCTCCATATAAGAAGACATGTCATTAGGCTTGGATGTGATAAAATTATAATCAATCACTGGATTCTTCCTGTCTATGATGCAGATGTTTTTTTCATTATAGAAAGGCATATCGGTGATATGTTTGTTTGTGGTAATTATTTTTTTACCTTGTGCAAGTGCCCATATCAGTCTTGGTGTAGGCCCTGATTGACACTCCATATCCGTGTCGAGTATGCAGTCAGACATAGAAATTATTCTGTTTGTATCCTCTATAGATATTGGTTCTGGTGTCAGAAAAGGATGCTTGATTTTGCCCGTCAATGCTTTTATGTCGAGTAATATGGCATTGTTGCCTTGTATGTGCGAAATTAGTTTTTTCCTTAATAATGCAGGTGTCATCCTGCTTTTACCATTACATACAATTTTGAAATAATATGACAGTCCCATCTCATCAAACTGTCGGGCAATACGGTCTGCAATCCATAATCTTCCGTCATGACATGACCCTATTAGTGAAACTCTATATTGTGTTTGCTCGTTTGTCGCTCCTTTTATCCAGTAGAATGGAAGAAAAACAACTTTGTTTTTTATGCTGTCATTGAAATCAAAGGTGTATATACGGTCAAAGAATTTGAAATTTCGTTTGTAGTCAAAGAAGTTTAGTGTATCCCAAAGATATAGAATCTTTTTTGTTTTCTTGTTCTTTTCCGTTAATAAGTCAAAGAAATATTTACCCAGACTACATCCGTTGATGCACAACAGGATATCATAGTCTTCTAGTTTCAGTTTATAATGACTTATTGTTTTTTTCCAGTATTCTTCCTTGATTTTCTCCTGGTTATAGAAAATGTTGTCGATGACTTTCTTTATTGTGGATTTTCCCTTGTAGCCATTGTCATGGTCTATTGTGTTGTCTGGTATGACATCTACGGAATGTCCTTGTTTCTCAAGCTCTTTTTCAATATAAGTCTGAAGATTGTAATATGAGGGTGTGATAAAAAGAATCTTCATCTGCTTATATTTGTTTTGAGTATATTCTTTGCAGTAGATTGACAGTCTTCTTGTATAGAAAACCGTTGAATGGTACAAAGAAAAGGATTTGCAGCAGTGTTTTTTCCCAGATGTCGTTTACTGATTTGAAACGTTGCAATAAATTGTCGAAATCACTTTGAGATTTATAGAAGTTATTCGCTTTTACTATCAGTAGATGTAGAAGGATAATTCTTTTCTGTGTTCCAATTTCAATATTGTCTATATTCTCAATGAAATCGCTGACTATCGTCGTGTATGCTTTTATTTCTTTTTCTTTGTTTACTGCCTTTGTAATAGATCCCTGTGTTTCGCGATAATAATATATCTTCTCTGTGCAAAAAGCCATACGTTTAACGTGCTTTGCAAGAAAAAAAGTCCAATAGTTGTCTTCGTGTATTATCCCCTCCTTGAACCATAAGTCGTTGTCAATTATTAGGGAACGGCGTATCAGACGGTTTGCAGCAGTGACAGGGATGCGGTCGTAATCAAGCAGTGCACGTTTTATCTCATTGTGATTACTTGAAAACTCAGGAAATGACTTGCTGCCAAATTGCTGCATGTCATTTGATTCCCTGATGTATAGTGCTGGCAGTAAATCCACACCTGCATGCTTGTCTGCCATTGTCAGCAGTGTTTCTATGCATGTAGGTATGATATAGTCATCACTGTCAAGAAAATAAATATATTCTCCTTTCGCTTCGCGTATGCCACTGTTGCGTGCGGCAGAGAGACCGCCGTTCAACTCTCGGTATATTATACGAAACGGAATAGGGCCTTTGTAAGAATTTACAAATTCTTCAGCAATGGTGATACTCGCATCTGTCCCCTTGTCATCAACTATTATACATTCTATTTGTGACGATACAGTTTGGTAGGCTACAGACTGCAGACACTCTTCAATGTATGGTTCTACGTTATAGACGGGAATTATGATGGATACTCGCGGCATCATTGCCTTTACCTTTGTTGCAGAATGTGATGTGTTCGCTTTCTTACCTTTTTGTCTTGTATTGTTCGCTTGAAAGCTGACAGTGAGTGTAGGTCGCTGCCTTGGTATGTGTAATATCCTTCTTCTAATAGATATTCGGCACGTTCTTTTGGCTCCGGACCGTATGCACCAGTCAGAGATGTGATGTTCATTTGGAATCTCACCCCTTGCTCATGCAGTGTGTCGTAATCGTCATAATCCATGTAGCGGTAACGCTCTGGATGTGCGAGGACAGGAGTCAGTCCAGCCTTTCGTATTTCCTGTAGGATTAGTTTGAAACGGAAGGGAGCCTGTGCATAAGATGTTTCAACCAGCAATTCATCCCTTTTGTTACCGTATGTCAGAAGATATCCTGCCTCCAGTCTTTTGACAAATAAAGAATCTATCATATTTTCTGCGGCAAGATGGAGTTTTAATTCTGAATCTGTAGTGCATATTTCAGAATTATCTTCTCTCCTTTTGTTGTATTCATGCAGTAATTCTTCAAAACGTTCTTTGAGTTCTGCAGGTTCGTTTGGAACATCCTCCATGATATGTGGTGTCAGCCACACCTCTTTCACTCCAAGCTTCTCATAGTATTCTAATACGGCCAAAGCATCATCCATGGTGCGTATTCCATCGTCAACTCCTGGTAATATGTGGGAGTGACGGTCAGTCCAACCATTGAATACTCCACTATCAAGCAGACTAAATTTCTTATTAAATGGCCACATTATGTTTCACGCTGATTTTATATGCACACAGATTGTAATGTCTGCGTGAACTTTACTTCGACGAATATCCTTCTCCATAGCCAGTGGAATATCCCGAACCATAATAGCCATAGCCGCCGTAGCCGTAACCATAGCCGTAACCATAGCGGTAACCATAACGACGGTAACCATAGCGAGAGTTTGCTGTCAGAGTGCCGTTGAGGATAATGCCTATGTTGTTATACTTCTGTTCTTCGTAGTATTCCTCTATGACATTAAGGAACTCAAGTTCCATCAGTCCCACACGAATGACAAACAATGTGATGTCTGCATATTTTGCTATGATGCTTGTGTCTGCCACAATCTCAACAGGTGGGCAGTCAAAGAATACATAGTCAAACTCCTTGCGCACCTCACTAACCAACTTGGCAAACTTGTCATAAGCCAATATTTCCGCAGGGTTAGGTGGAAGTGTACCTACTGGCAACACATACATGTATTCGCTTTCTTTGGATTGTACTAACAGGTCATGCCAGTCGTTTACCGTGCCATTGATATAGTCTGACAATCCGACTTCTGGCCTGTCAACGAATACAGAAAGGTTACGGCGGCGCAGGTCAAGGTCAATGGCAAGGGTCTTTTTCTTCTTCAGCGACATACACAGGGCAAGGTTATATGAGATGAATGTCTTACCAGAGCCAGGGTTTGCCGACGTGGTCATGATGACGTTCTTTTCCTTGTCCTGACCAATTATAAACTCAACATTGGTACGTAGCACGCGGAAAGCTTCGTTGATGACATTTCGCGATCCGTGTTTTACCACTACACGTTCACCTTTGTGCAGTTTGTCTTTCCTTCGGTGGTGAACATGTTTGCCTGTCAACTTGCCTTTGAATTTCTCCCATTTGTATGCAGTATCTGCCAGGAATTCTTTTATTACACCCTCTGTGGTTTCATCAGGGAATTCTATCTGTGGCAGTTCACCAACGAATGGTACAGACAATTTCTCTACATCTCGGCGACCGCGCACCTTAGAATTCAACCATTCGCGGAGGATAATGAATGCGAGTGGTAATCCCAGTCCCAATCCCAGGGCTATCAACTTGATTTTGTTGTTGTCAGGGAAAGATTGACGGTTAGAACCGCCGGCAGGTTGCAGTACGCGAGTGTTGTAGGCTGCGAATGCCTGATTCATCTGGTTCTGTTCGCGTGTTTGCAGAAGGAAGGTATACAACTGTTCCTTTATCTTGCGGCGACGTTCTATGTCCACATATTGTTTCTGCTTGCTTGGCGTGGCTGCAATCTTTGCATTGTTCTTCTCATCGTTGATATGCAGCATCTTTAATTGTGTGTTGATCGTTGCCACATGATTATCTATAGTTACGAGAATGGAACGCTGCAATACTCCGAGCTGCCTGTCTATGTCTGTAATCAAAGGATTTGCTTCCGTTGAAGCAGAGATAATGTTGGTGCGTTGCATTACCAGTGAATTATACTGCCCTACCTGTCCAGACAGTGTTCCGCTGTTGATGCCGGTAGGCAATGCTAACGGTTGGTTACGGTCTTTTATAGCTGAAACGTAGCCACGGTAATATTTTACCATTGCCAACTCGTTTTCATATTGTTCTCCCTGATTCTCGTATTCCAATGCACGTCCCATATAACGTGCGCCTTCAGATGACGAGTTTAACGTATGGTTAGAAATCTGGTAATCGCTGAGTTCGCTTTCCACATCACCTAATTCCTGCTCTATGGCAGTCAATCGTTCGTTGATGAATTTGTTTGTGGCGACGATAACTTCGTTGCGGTTCTCTATCCATTGTTCGTTATATACAGCAATGAGTGTGTTAAGAATGTCGTCAGCACGCTCTATGTTGACATCTGTCATGGATATGTCAATTACCGACGACTCTTCCACGGAGTTGTAAACGCTCAGTTTGCCGAGGAAGATGGCGGCGGCGTCACTCTTAGGTCGTTTCGTTACGGTGATGATGTCGTTTGTTCGTGCAGAAAATGCAGGTGTTTTGTTAATGGCCATCATGCCTATGACAGTATTCACAGGCTTTCCGTATGCAACCTTGTACACTTTGTTCGTGTCGCCATTCTTGCATGTGATTTTTACTGTGTTGGCATCGCGTACATCAAGCGTGAATAGTCCATATCCGTCAGCGTTGTATTTGTCATCAACAATCACAGGCAGACTGGTGCCATACAATGTGGTGTTACGCAGTTTTCCACGAATTTGATACTCATATTCGAGATTCAGTCTGTCAACGACCTTGGACATCAGTCCGGGCTTCTTCAGTGTTATCATCTCATTGTACAGCGTCGTGCTTGAGTTGCGTCTGCCATATCGTGTACGTGAGAAGATATCATTCAGAGCCTGGTTGTTGGCATCCTCCTTTACTGCTATTGAAGTGCTGCGCGTAAACACGGGTGGCGTCATGCGCAGATATATCAGTGCGGCACTCCATGTTACGGCAAGGCATATTACGAACCAAAACCAGTTGCTGATACACAGTCCGACTATGTCCATTATGTTTAGGAACGAACTGCTTTCTTCCTGCTGGCTTTTCTTTAGCCTGCTTTGCTTGATTTTATTCTGTGTTGCCATTGGAAATTTAGAAACTCTTGATTAATGACCAAAGTGACAATCCACCTACACCGGTGATACTGGTCCAGAATCCCCATGTGTGGAACATGTTGCCCAGATTCGTAGTAGAGCGCTTGGTCTTGTTGTTTGGCTCTATGTAAACTATATCGTTTTGGTGCAAGTAGTATGCTGGCGACTCATACACGTTCTTCATCTTTGTCACATCCAATTCGTACTGACTTATCACGCCGTCCTCCTCGCGTATTACCAGAATGTTTGTACGGATCGCATTCATGTTGATGTCGCCGATCATAGCCATAAATTCGAAGAATGTCAGCTTGTCTTTGTCAATGTTTACGCGCCTGCCGCCGTTTTGGCCTAACAATGTAATGTACAGGCCGGTGTATTCTACCCTGACGATGGCATCGTCAACGAGGCGTGATTCACGCAGGAACTGCGTAAGGCTGTCGGTAAGCTCCTGACGGTTCATACCGGCCACATGCATTTTGCCGAGAACGGGAAAATCAATGTCGCCGTTGTCATCAATCAGGTAATTTCCACCGCCACCAGTAGAACTGCCTGTACCGTATAGGTTGAACTGATTTGAAAGAGTATTGTTTCTTGATCTCACCGATATGCTTATTCGGTCACCGGGACGCATCTTGAACGGTATGGAGGTAATGTTGAACATGGTGTCCATCAATGCCGTCGTACCGGGTTTTTTGTCTTGAAAATACGCTACGTCCTTAGGCGTGCATGACACGAAATAACTGGCTACGAGGGCGAATAACAGCAGTGTTGCCACTCTCGCAGCTCCTTTTGAAACTTTATCCATTGTCAGTCTGTTCTTGTTCGTATATAATGAATATTTTCCTCAAAGAGAGGATATTTCTTTGAGTATATGATAGTTATATATATTATGTATGCGCACTTGTGAAAAATGCGCTTTCATTCGTTGTCTTTTTCCTGTTTTCTTTTTTCAAACAGTATGTAAAACAGATATCCTCCTACTCCGGCAGCGAGGATGATGTATATCGGGTTCACGCCGAAAAGCCATATCAGCAGGGCGGAAACGATTGGAATCCATACTGTGAACCATGTCAACTGGGCTTTGCGTGCCATGTTGAATGTAGGTACTGCCATCAATGCCACTACTGCCGGACGTATTCCAGCGAACATGGCTGCTACCCATGGTATGTGCTGGAAGTTCTGGAAGAACATCGCAATGGCAAGGATTATCAGCAACGACGGCATGGCTGTACCCATAGCCGTGCATAGGGCACCACGTATGCCTTGCAACCTATAGCCTATGAATATTGCTATGTTTATGGCAAATACCCCCGGACACGTCTGTGCTACGGCAATGAGGTCGAGAAACAGTTTGCGGTCTATCCACTTGTGCTTCTCCACTACCTCGGTTTCTATCAGCGGTATCATGGCATAACCGCCGCCGATGGTGAACAGGCCTATGCGGAAGAATGTCGTGAATAGTTCAGTCTTTTTCATCCAGCTGGATAATCTTCTTTATATACCCTCCAATTATTTGTTTAGTTTACAGGGCTCCATTCGTTTTACGACTACAAAGTTAATCATTTTTCCCTAAACTGCAAAGGAAAAGGTGTATTTTTTAGGATTCACGTTAATATAAAGCAGTTTTTCAATCTCTTTAAATCTTATTGTCTATTAGGAAATCGCTCTTGGTCTCTTTAATATAAGGGGGCCGAAGGACGGGGCGGAAGTGTTAATAAATATAATAATATGCGAAAGAATGTGCAGTGTTTCGCAGATTCTTTGTAACTTTGTGGCTGAATTCTGAAAAATTGTACAGATAGCGTAACCAAATATCAGCATTTTCCAAATAATTACACTTATGAAAAGAAAACAATTACTATTTCTGCTTGCGCTGCTCATGACAGCGGTGACGGGTGCGTGGGCGCAAGACACCTACGATCCATTAACAACCGAAGGCGTTCCACCATATTGTGGAACTATCTATGTAGCTACAACTGGTAGCGATGATAATGAAGGTTCTGAAAACGCTCCTGTAGCAACTGTCGGAAAAGCAATTGAACTCGCTTTAGTCAATAACGGGTCAGGTGAGATTATCATCAATGAAGGTACTTACGTTGGAAACGGATACCATGTAACCGGTGACTTGACCGTAACAGGTAATGGCAAAGTAACCCTTGATGCAAACAATGAAGGCAGATTATTCTACATGGAATATGGAGAATCTGCAAACAAAATCGAATTGCATAACTTAACCCTAACCAATGCAAACGGCTATGGCGCTGCTGTTTACAGTTTAGCTAATGAATTGATTTTAGACAAGGTAAATGTCGTAAAAAACAATGCTAAAGGTTTTCTTATTAAGAGCAACGGTAAATTATCAATAACAGACTCTGAAATTTCAGAGAGTATGAGTGGAAATGTAATTCAGCAAGATGCTTCTGGAGACATATTAATTAAAAATACTGTATTTGAAGACAACTCCATTGTTGATAGTACCAGTGTAATGGCTGTTGTTAACATCAATACCGGAAGCGGAAACATGGTAGTTGAAAACTCAAAATTCAAAAATAACACTGCAAGACAAGGTGTTATTAAAAGTAATTTTAATTATAATATTGAAGTAAAAGGAACAGAATTCAAAAATAATACGAACACAGTTGCCTATGGTGGAGCAATATTCGCAAGTGGTGGTATATTAAACATAACCGATTGTGTATTTGATAGCAACAAAGCCTATAGAAGCGGTGGCGCTATTTACGTAGGCTATCGCGTAACCGCAACTGTTGATAGTTGTATATTTATAAACAACACTGCCAATACAGCGGTTGACAAATATTACGGTGATGCCATATACAACGGCAATAAACTCACTGTAACCAACTCCGCATTCTTAGGCGGTTATAATAATTACATGATTTACAATGATGGTGAAGACAATGCAGTAACCGCTCAAAACTGCTGGTGGGGAACCAATGAGGATCCATCATCCATGAATGGTGTAGGGTATTATGAAGATGACGATTGGAATGAATATGACTGTCCTCAAGTTGACGTATCCGACTGGGCAACCATGAACGCGACTTTCACACCTGCATCTGCTCAAGCTGGCGAAGAAGTAACCGTAACCGCTACATTCAGCAACGATAACTTGCCTGACGGTATTCCTGTAACATTCAAATCAACCAGTCAAGCTGGCGAAGAAGTAACCGTAACCGCTACATTCAGCAACGATAACTTGCCTGACGGTATTCCTGTAACATTCAAATCAACCAGTGGTAATTTGGACGCAGTCGTTGCTACTGTGGGCGCCCAGGCAAGCACAACTTACACTCTTGATGCAAATGATGACGCTATCACTGCAACTTCAGGCCGTGCTGCTGTTGAAATGCCTATTGTTCAATCATCAACAAACGTTGTGACTCAAGACAATTTCTATGAATTCTTCGATGAATACGGTAACTTGTTGGATGACGTTGAAAACGACACGTTGATTTTCCAAGGAGAATTTGCTGATTTGGCTAGCTACATTACTCTTGACAGACCCATAACCATTACTGGTGATAATGCTGTGTTAAATGATATGGGATTTATCATTGCTGGCGATGACGTAATTTTAGATAGCTTGACTTTAGTTGCAAACAGCGATCTGGGTAATTTAATTGATATTGCTAGTGAAAACGTAGTGATTTCCAATATGAATATTACTTATGTCGTATCTGAAGCCGCCAGCGTTATTAATGTTTATCCCGGTGCTAATAATGTTCAGATATTGAACAACACTATACACTTTGAAAGTACAGTAGATGATTATGCTGCAGATGAGGTGACTACTGCAATCTGTGTCAACTCTGGCGTCAGCGTATTTGATGATGAGGACCCTATTGAAGGTCTTGTTATCGACGGCAATGTCATTACTGCTGTAATTCCTGCTTTCCTGGCGGATATATATGAAAACGAATATTATGTAATTGGATTAAGTGCTGTTAACGGAGTAAGAATTAACGGTGCTGAAGACTTTAAGTTTACCAACAACAAATTGGATGTAACCACCAACAGGCTTTCCAAAACCACTCCTACACTCCAGGCATTGTATGTTGCAAGTTCATCTGGTTTAATCGATGGAAACGACATTTTAATGATTGATTCTGTCACACCTGCTGCTAAAGACATCTACTTATATGCCGTTGAACTCATTAATGATGAAGAATTAACCATTTCAAACAACAACTTCAACTTATCCACAACCGGTGGAAAAGATGAAGCTGGTGCTGCATACGCAATTACTGCTATTGCTTCTGAATTTGATGTAACCGGCAACAACATTACTACTGTTTCCAAAGGTCCTAACCTTGGTATCTGGTTCCCATCACATATGGGTGCACCTTGTGATGCTGCTATTAAGAATAACGTCATAAATGTTACTGGTTTAGCATCTGCTGCTCATAATACTGGTCTTGTTTCCGGTATTGAAATACAAACAGGTTCTATTGGAATCAGTGGAAACAAAATCTGCGCTTATAACATTGGTGAATACGCAGAAGACAACAACATTTATGGTATAAGCTACGCTCAAGATGGAGTAACTCCAGAAGTTGAAATTAATGACAACATAGTCATTACTGACGGTCGCTATGCTATTTCATTCCTTGACGTTGATGATGCAGTAATAACTGATAACTATATAGCATCAGCAGACTTTAAAGGTGATAATGCTGTTGAGATTAAAGACGGTAGTGGAAATACAGTAAAAGATAACGTACGCGTAGTAATAAAAGATGACCTGCAAGGCTATATCGCCTATCTGGCGGAAGACGGTGACAATCCCAACCCTGACCCGCTGCCAGATGACGCAGGCCTGATTGGACTGACCTACAGCCGCGCGCTGGCAGCTCCTGGCAGTGCTGAAGGCAGCGGCGATACGCAGATTGATGACAAACCCGCCAACCTCTTCACCATCTGCCTGCCATTCACACCGGAGACGGGCGACGCAGTGAAGTACTACACGCTGAGCAGTGTCAGTGGCGAGACGGTCAACTTCGACGAGGTAGCCGAGCCCGTGGCCAACACACCGTATCTCATGGCCGTATTCGGCACCGGCAGCTTCACTGTAAGTTGCACCGAACTTGAGGTAAGCTCGATGACCATCAACAGCACGACCGTCGACGGCTACACCTTCAGCGGTACGTTTACCGGCATGACCAACGCGGATGCACAGGGCAACTATGTCCTTCAGTCCCGCAACAGGTGGGGCAGGGTGACGGCAGAGAAGAGCACAGCCTTCATTCCTCCGTTCCGCGCTTTCATCGAGGGCCCAGCTGACAGCGCCTGCAAGTTGTTGTCAGGTAGCTTTGATGGCAGTGACGACAATGTAACCGGCATTAAGTATATCCGCACTCAGAATATCGATGGTACGGAGCGCTACTTCGACTTGAATGGCCGCCGCATCGAGAAACCCGTAACGAAAGGTATTTATATTCATAACGGTAAAAAGGAGGTATTGAAATGAAAAAGCAGTATTGGAAGCCAGAAATAGAAGTCATAAAGTTGGAACTGAAGGATTTGCTCCGCGTTAGCGGTGACCTGGGAGACGACGCTGACGAACCCGCAAGGGCCCGCATGTTTAATGGTGAGTTTGATGGTGATTGGGACGATTCGTACGAGGAATAATCATCAAGCGTCATAATAGAAAATCCCCGCTGCCGATGTGACAGCGGGGATTTTTTTCAATTTTTCAATTTTTCAATTTTTCAATCCTTCAATTTTTCAATTTTTCAATTTTTCAATTCTACTTCCCTCCCAGGAACATATTCACAATCTGGTTGGCATCTGCCATCGTAATTGCAGGCTTACCGTTGTTGTCGGTATCTCCGTTCACGTTGGCATTGTCAACGTCAAAGTCGGAAGGCTTGTCGGTAGCAAGGAAGTAGTTCACCACGGCATTGGCATCAGCCATGGTAATTGAACCGTCATGGTTCACGTCGCCTGGCAGGGATATGCGCATTGTCACGTCCTTGACTACGTTGCCGTCCTTGTCACACACGGCATGATTCTCGAACTTTGCTCCTACAGGTGCAGTCAGTGAGAGACCGTCATTGAGAACAAGTTTGTTCATGTCGCTGACAGCTGACGTGCTGGCTATAATGCTGACATCACTCATGCCACTGCTAACACGGAGGTTCTTTCGGTACACAACCCTTGTCGTACCGGTTACCTTTAATGTTTGTCCCAATATACCAGTGCCTACAAGCGTCATATCTAACTTAGCGCCATCGGTTATTGCAAGGTCTTTAGCACTAATACCTGCCATATATATGCCGGTGTTGCAGAACATCAAATTCAGTTTGCCTGGACCTGCGATGGTCACGTCGCCAGTGCTCTCTATGCCTGTATCCACCATGCCGATGCCATTATTGCCCACAAGGTGTATGGCGAGGCTGTCCATGCTGCTCTTTATGCCGACGGTGCCGGCGATGTTGTCCATACCGATGCTGCAGTCGGTAAGTGTCAGTGTCTTTGTCTCGTCATCGTATGTGGCGGTGCCCTGTTTGATGTTGCTGCCGGTGATGTTGCCTTTGTTCTTGATGGTCACGGGGATGCCGCCGACCTCCAAACCGTATTTCTTCGTCCCTATCGTCACCCATTCGTTCTTCACACGGCCGCCCTCGGAGTTCCATACAGCACCGCTGAAGATGTTTGCGCCTTTCGGCTCACTGACTTCATATTCTTCGGGAATGATAATGTCTTTCAGTCCACTATAGCACTCCCGTACGCCTCTTGTTTTAACTTCCGAGTTACCCTGTATCTCCATCACGGTGTTACTATATGAGCTGAGTACTCCATAATAGCTGGTGCCGTCAAGCGTCAAGTTGAGATCTTTGACATTCAAACGAATTGCATTCTCAGATGACATCACCAATGCTGTGGGGCCACTGACAGACAGCGTACTTGCCCCTGTGCCACAAAGTTCCAGAGAGCCACTACTATTTATTCCACCACCGTATGTGTATGAAAGAGTGTTGTTGCCTTTCACTTCTATCTTCAGATTTGGCAGGTCGCTCCTTATGGCGTATGAAGTATTGTTGCCAGTGGCAGTTATGGTAGCATTGTCAAGTGTAAGGGTTCTGGTGTATGGATCATATTTCACAGTACCGCTAACGCCGCTGATACCTGACAAATCATTGTAGTTGGTACGCGTAACTCGAGTTCCTGCAATCCATAAGTCATAGTCCTTGTATGTGAAGTAGCCTGTCTCTGGATTTGCGTAAGTGACATCTGTCTTTGAACCGTCATACGAGATAGCACCCTTTAATTTTGTACCAAAAAACATAGATGATGAATTATCACAAGACCATGAGTCGTTACAATATATTGTAGTTAATATAGAACAATTTTTAAACATTTCCGTCATATTAGTAACATTGGAAGTATTAAAGCTACTAAGGTCAAGACTAGTAAGTTTAATACAGCTACGGAACATTTTCGTCATATTGGTAACATTTGAGGTATTGAAACTACTAACGTCAAGACTAGTAAGTTTAATACAATTACTGAACATACTATCCATAACTTTAACGTTGGAAGTGTTAAAATTACTAACATCGAGACTCGTAAGGTTATTACAACCAGAGAACATACCATACATGTTAATAACGTTGGAAGTGTTAAAATTACTAACATCGAGACTCGTAAGGTTATTACAACCAGAGAACATACCATACATAATAGTAACATTGGAAGTGTTAAAATTACTAACATCGAGACTAGTAAGACTACTACAACCCTCGAACATACGAGTCATATCAGTAACGTTGGAAGTGTTGAAATTACTAACATCGAGTTCCTCAAGACTACTACAATCAGCGAACATACCACACATATCCGTTACTTCAGAAGTATTTAGATACCGCATTCCCTCGATACACTGAAGATTCTGCATTCCATAAAACAACACCTTACAAGTTTTTAACCGAGCCTCTGCAAACGATTGGTCTATATATACTCTCCGAACAGAGTTTGCAATCGGATTAAAGTTATTACCAGATTGATTTAACAATGACAAATCAGACAAATCATATACATATGTACCTGTCGGCAATTCGCCATACTTGAATGTCAGTGTTGAATTAGACAACGTCGCATAAGGAACGCTCTTTGCATTCACGTTTACCATCATCGCCATGACGGCAACAAACAGAATTAAAAATCTCTTTGTAATTGTTTTCATCTTCATATTGTTATTGTTTATATTCTACACCATTCATAAGAATTCATGAATAATTACATGGACATTATATGGATATTATATGTTTTTCAAAAACACATAGATACTCCGTTCCAATTTATCGGTGCAAAGGTACAAACTTTTTCTGTAACAACAAAAAAATAGCGTTATTTTCTAAGAAAGCCTCACACAGATTAAAAGGGATTGCAAGGGATTTATTCTTTTCCCACACAGATCGGAAAGAATTGTAAAGGATTTTTCTTCTCTACGGCTTTTTTATTAACGTCATTAACGTTATTTATCCACAAATCTGAGTCATCTGTGTGATCTGCGGGAGGTAAATACACAGGGATTACAGGGATAGATTTTTTCCACACAGATTGTAAGGGATTGTAAGGGATAATCCGTAAAACCCGCATTTATCCGTGTTCGTTTTTTACACTCCCTGCATCTGATGTTTTGACACTTTGATATGTTTACGGTCATTTCTGTTTGCAAAGTGTCAAAACGAAAAGTGCCGTCGGAAAACTCAAAATAGAGTTTCTGGCGGCACTATTTTATGTGTGTTTCGGGGGTTATATGGCTATTGAAATGTAATTAGGCACCTTTTACATTGTAATATGTATGCTTTTACCATGTAATAACTATGCTTTGACAACGTAAAACGGGTGCTTTTACAGCGTAATCTGATAGCTTTTACAAAGCGAAAAAATAGCCTCGATAATTAAGATGCTAATCATCAGTAGTTTGCAAAAATCGCTATTTTCGGCTGTACGAAACCAGACGGAAAATATTTTCAAATATCGCAAGGAAATAAGGGATGGGAAAATCAAAGTGTCAGGAAAAGCGGCTATTCCCTGACAATAATCTCTTCTGCGGTCTTGCGAGTCTTCTCCTTTGCTTCGTCTGCGGCATAGCCGATGGGGATGAGGACTGCGGGCTCTTCGTTGGCGGCAAGGGAGAACAGTTGACTGCATTGCTCCGCATCAAAGTTGCATACCCAGCAGGTGGCAAGGCACTGCTCCGTTGCTGCCAGGCACAGGTGCTCCACGGCGATGGCGATGTCGATGTTGCCATGCTGTTTGCCGTCAGAGCGCACCCACTCCTCATCGTGGAGTATGGAGGCAATGACATACATGGGGGCGGTAGTGAACCACTCGCGGTTGTAGCATTGCTGCAGCTTCTTCCTGTCATCGTCTTTCGTGATGACATGATAGCGCCAAGGCTGTTTGTTTACTGCCGACGGAGCAAAGCGGACGCACTCCATCACATAGTCAATCTTCTCCTCCTCTACACCCTTTGTCTGATAGCTTCTGCAGCTATATCTCTGTTTTACTAAATCAAGGAAAGTCATAGTTAATTCATAATTTAAAATTCTTAATTCATAATTACAACATGCTTTCTAACTGTGCCACGGCATTTGTGATGTCTTCTTCAAATCTTTGGTGGTATTTGAGAAAATCCTTCTTGCCGTCAGAAATTCGTTCAAGCAATTCGGGACTCATGCTGTTTACGTAGTTCTCAATGGCATACTCTATGTCATCCCTCTGCCAGTCGAGCGAGGAATGTATATACACGTTTCGCTTCTGATGCAGGAAACTGTATGCTGTCTCTATGCTGTCACGTATTATCATGCGTCGTAGCCTATTGGTCGGAACTGTTTTTGATTGTCACTCCATACGAAGCCATGGTCATGGAGATAGTCTTTTATCTCCTGTGGTTCACGGTTGAAGGCGTAGCATAGTGACTCGAGCGAGTCAAACTCTTCATCGCGCAGCAGCATATTCACGCTCGATACCAGTATTGCGGGGTCTTTAGGTAAATATTCCATCTGGATGTTTGTATTTTATTCTTGCTCTTGTATATGACCAGCAGTAAGTCTAAAATATACAAAAAATCCTTGTGATGTTTTCATTCTCTGCATTTGAGAAGAAAACATCACAAGGAATAATGAAATATATCTTTATCGTATTTTTAAGAGTTCCATACCTTCTCAATCCACTTGCGTGCATTTACGAATGCTTCGTGCCATGGAGTAACCTCGTCGGTCAGGCGGCGCTCCTCTGGATAGTAACCGCACTGCCATGGGAACTGGGTACGTTCTGGGTGTGGCATGATGGCGAGGTGACGTCCGTCCTTGCTTGCCAGTGCAGCCACGTTGTATGCAGAACCATTAGGGTTGGCTGGATACTCCGTGTGGTTGTATTTGGCAACCACGTTGTATTCACCCTCTGCCAGCGGCAGGTTGAACTTACCTTCTCCGTGTGCCACCCAGCAACCTATCTTCTCGCCTGAGAGAGAACCGAACATTACAGAGTCGTTCTGAGGTATCTGCAGGGTTACGAAGGTTGACTCGAACTTGTGTGAGTCGTTGTGAAGCATCTGAGCGTAGTCACGGGCATCGCTTACAGCGTGGTCATTGTTAAGCAATCCAAGCTCTACCATGAGCTGGCAGCCGTTGCAGACACCGAGTGAAAGGGTGTCCTTACGAGCATAGAACTTATCAAGTGCCTCCTTAGCCTTAGGGTTGTAGAGGAATGCACCTGCCCATCCCTTAGCAGAACCAAGCACGTCAGAGTTAGAGAAGCCACCACAGAATGCTACGAGGTTAACCTCCTCC
>JAEEHW010000126.1 GCA_016281055.1 Prevotella sp. | reverse complement strand
ATTATGAAGAGAGGTACGGGGGTAGGTAATTATTACACAGCAACGTGGCTCAAGATGAATTACACATCAACCTATCGCACGGAACTGTCGTTCGATTGGGCTTCGTATGACAATTATGCTCATGATGGATTACAGTTGTATGTTGATGGCGTACAGGTGAGCAGCTTGTATAATAATTCATCCTACCAGTCAAAGAGATTCATTATAGAACCTGGTGAGCATACGATAGCCTTCCGTGATTCTTCCAATAGAGAGGACAGGGTTGCAAACTGGAGTGGAATAAAGAACCTGAAAGTCAAGGAGATCCGTCCGCTTGAGACTGTTCTGCTGACAGAAAAGTCTCAGCCACTGCATTTTGAGAATAATGATGCCGACCCATGGATTCTTGAGGATGGATACATCGAGAATTCTAACTACTCTATAGCAAATACTTCTACAGAGCTTTCTACGTCGTTTACTATTGATAAAACATCTAAGCTGATGTTTGATTATTTGTGTTATTGCGCGAATGACAACAGATATGGTGATTATGCAGGATATCAGAATCTGAAAGTCTATATTAATGGCGTGAATGTCAATAATTACTGGGGAATAGGTGAATATAGAACATTCTGTGCTACTTTGGAACCAGGTGACTATACTATTGTTGTAAAAGATTCTGTCACCAACAATCATCTCTATTACAGCCGTATTAAGAATTTTGAGCTAAGCACAAACTGGATAAACGTGGAACTTGCTACTCCGGGTACGTTAGGTTACGAGGCTCTCTATACAGAAGGTATTGATGTGCTGAATGACGTAGAGTTCTTGAAGGTTAAGGGCAAGATGAACGATGCCGACTGGGCTGACATAAAGAATATGCAGAATCTGAAGGCACTCGACATCAGTGAAGCTGTGACAGATGCAGTGCCTGACAATGCTTTTGATGGACTTACTTTCCTTGGTAGTGTGATATTGCCAGAAACGGCAACAACCATCGGTCAATATGCTTTCCGTAATACCACGATACGCAGAATCAACATACCGGCAGCCGTAACAGAAATAAAGCAGTATGCCTTCCAGTCCACACCGCTGATGTATTGCACCTTCTCAGAGAGAAGCCAGTTAAAGACTATAGGCAACAATGCATTCCAAAGCTGTACGTTGCTTCAAGAGATTGACCTGCCAGCCTTGCTGGAGACATTCGGCTTCCGCGTCTTTGATGCTTGTTCAGGTATCAAGCGTGTCACCATGGGAGATGCTGTGACAAACATCGGTCGTTATACTTTCTATAACTGTAAAGAATTAGAGTCTGTACGTCTCTCTGATGCTATTGAAACTATCTATTGCGATTTGTGTAGAGAGAACTGGGCATTGACAGAGGTTCACTTGCCGGCAAATTTGAAAATTATGGAGCGAGGTGCATTCTATAATACAAAGTCTTTACGCAGTATAGAATTCCCAGATGGCCTTGAAAGGATAGAATATGATGCATTCAATTACAGTGCGCTTGATTCTGTGAAGTTGCCGCTGAATTTGTACTCGCTTGGTTCGAATGCATTCAGTAACAATAGTAATCTGAAGTATATAGAATTCCCTTCATATATAACCGAGGATTCATATTGGTATTGGAGTAGTGATAGATATGGATATGATGCCACTTCAGCTTCCGGCTATCGCAGCAACTTCCAGGCATGTCCTAACATCGAGAAGATTGTAATGCGCTCGGCCACTCCTCCGACGGTTGCTGCCGACCCGTTCGCAAGCAGCCGCGATAAGACCGTCATCACGCTTGTTGTTCCTTCGTTCGCCGTGGTGAACTATAAGCTTGATACTTACTGGAAGCAGTTTGGCAGCATCGTCGAGGGTGATGACGTGGACTACTGGAAGATCACCTCTCCGCTCATGCTCACCAACAACCGTCGTATGCAAGGCAAGCCTGATGTTGACCTCTATTATAACGGTCAGCTCACCGTGGGTGGCGCTGCTCCTATGACGATGAAGGACTTCAATATGTATATTAATGAGGACACCCCAGGCCGTTTGCTCAATACATGTGACGACGTGACTGCCGACAATATCACCACGCGCTTCTCCGTAGCTGCCAACAAGTGGTATTTCTTTACTCCTCTGCACGACGTGGCTGTGGCTGACATCACTGTAACAAACAACGCTTCATACGTAATACGTTATTACGATGCAACAAACCGTGCTACCAGCGGCGCATCAGGCAGTTGGAAGAACGTGGATACAGAGAAACTCCTTGCCGGACAGGGCTACATCTTCCACTGCAACACTGCATGTGAGATAACCTTCCCTGCAGACGCTAACGGTCAGGCACAGATATTCACTACCACCGACGTGACAACAAACCTCGTGACCAACGTGGCGGAGAATTCAGCCAACAGTTCTTGGAACTACGTGGGCAACCCATATCCTTGCTATTACGACATCTATTACATGGGTTTCTCTGCTCCGATAACCGTATGGACAGGTTCTACGTATAAGGCTTACTCTATAGCTGACGACGACTTCGTGCTCCGTCCTATGCAGTCGTTCTTCGTACAGAAGCCTGACGCTGTTGACAAGATTGTCTTCGGCAAGAGTGGCCGCCAGTTACTCAGCACTGTATCATCGCATGCTGCGGCAGGTGCCAAAGGCATAGGACTTACCAGCCGTCAGATATTTAACGTGCAGATTACCAATGCTGGTAGTGATACAGCCGACGAAACCCGCGTGGTGCTCAACGATAATGCAAACATGGGTTATGAGATGGAGTGCGACGCATCTAAGTTCATGAGCATGAATGCTGATGTGCCACAGCTCTATACCACTGACGCCGACGGTAATGCTTACGCCATCAACGAACGTCCTAAGCAGAACGGCATAGTCGCCCTGGCATACTATGCAGGTGAGGAAGGCCAGTACACCATCAGTGCGAAGCGTGCCGACGGTACGATACTGCTTATCGACAATGAGGAAGACAAGACCGTT
>JAEEHW010000125.1 GCA_016281055.1 Prevotella sp. | reverse complement strand
GCTTTGCTATTTCAGCATTATTTCATACTTTTGTACCATAATATTTTTTCCGTAGTTTTAAGAAAACATTTAAATGTTTGAATCACTCAGCGTCCTTCAGTGGACGGTAATATCTATCACCGCACTGTGCATCGGCATGTCAAAGACCGGGGTACAGGGCATGATGCTGCTCATAGTTCCCTACATGGCAATGGCTTTCGGAGCCAAGGAGTCAACGGGTGTCATTCTGCCTATGCTCTGCAAGGCTGATGTCATAGCTGTAACCTACTACAAGCGCATAGCCGACTGGAAGGTAGTGGCAAAACTGCTGCCTACTGCCATACTGGGTTTCTTCGTCGCCATCTTCGTTGACTCGCTGATACCGACGCAGGATTTTCGCAAACTCATGGGCTGGACTCTTGCCATGGCATTGGGCGTGATGATATGGAGCGAGATATTCGGAAAGGAAAACAGATGGATGAGGAAATGGTGGTACTCTGCCATCTTCGGACTTCTCGGCGGTTTCACCACCATGATAGGCAATGCCGCCGGACCGGTATTGTCGGTATATCTGCTCTCTATGCGCAAGGAGAAGATGGAGTATATAGGTATCAACGCATGGTTCTTCCTTGTCGTCAATCTTCTCAAGATTCCTTTGCAGGTATTCGTATGGGACAACATCACGTGGGATACATTCTCTCTAAACCTCATGATGCTGCCTATCATAGGCATCGGCGCAATAATCGGCATACGCATAGTAAAGCTTTTCCCCGAAAAGGCCTTTCGCAGGTTCATACAGATTGTTACCATATTGTCTGTCATTATGATGCTGATACAGTAGAAGCATCTTCCAACTCTCAATAGTCTTTTTACCCCCTCCGCTTCGCTTCTCCCATGTTTCGTGGGAGAGAGCAACGCCTGTGGGTGAGGAGAATTACGAATTGACTTGGACACATACCTCTACGCTCTGCACGCAGTGACACTTAACCTTAAATCTTAATTCTTAATTTTTGTCTTTTCTCGACAACAGATTCAACAGGTGAAACGGATTTTCCTTTTCACTTTCCCCTTTCCCTTTTACCTTCCACCTCTCACCTTTTTCTCGACCACGGATTGCACGGATTTGACGGATTAGCTGCGCATGTGGTTGTTTGAACACTAATGACACGAATAGCACGAATAAAAATTAATGAACAATTATATGGGCATTACAACGGGGATTATGGCTTCGCTACGCTCAGAGTGAAGAGTGAAAAGTGAAGAGTTAATAATACAAATTACGGTTCGCATGTTATCTGCATCATCAACGATTATTTTTTGAACACAAATGGCACGAATAGCACGAATGTTTACTTCATCATGCTGTGATTCGATAGATTAGGTAGATTCGTGTTCGAGTTCTTTTCTTGACTACGGATTTCGCTTATTTTACGGATTTGCAATGCTTCGCTACGCTCAAAGCAATAAAGAATTGAAAAGTTGAAAAATTGAAGTTTTCTGTGTTGCCAGGTACTTAAATCTTTCAATTCTTTAATCCTTCAACTCTTCAATTCTTTTACTTTCCTCCCAGGAACATGTTCACAATCATGTTGGCGTCAGCCATGGTGATTGAGTCGTCGCCATTCACGTCAGCAGCCTCAATGTCGAAGTCCTCTGGTTTGGTCGTTGCAAGGAAATAGTTTACCACTGCATTGGCATCGGCCATAGTCACAGAGCCGTCGTGGTTCACGTCACCCAGTATTACGTCAAAGACAGATGTGCCGTCGCTGAGCAAGACGCTCATGGCACACTCACCTCCCTTCATAACAGAATAGCCATTTTTGTATGATGCTATTCTCGCACCTACGGGCTTTGACACCTTGATGCCGTCATTGAGCTGGATGGAAGCAAAGTCGCGGACAGCACCGTTGGATGTTACAGTAGCCTTGACTGCCGCACCGTTCTTGAGAACAAGAGTTTCGCCGTATGCTCCGCTCTGTCCGCACAGCCCCCAAGTAGTGTTCTCCGCGTTGAGCACTGCACCATTCAGAGTAAGGGTCTTGTTCTTTGCACTGCTGCCACCATTAAGGTAGATACCTACATTCGTCTTTAGGTCCAGTCTGTCAGTCGCACCGCCGTTGATGGTGGTGTTGTCCGTCAGTTTTATGCCAGTCCTACCGCTCTCAAATTTATTCAAGCCGTTCAGTACTACAGTAAGGCCATCCACGTTACTCTCCACTATGTTTGCATCGTCATAATTTATGTTTGCATCGTTCAGCGTTAGCGTCTTCTTGCTTGGATTGTATGTGACAGCAGGGCCAGAAGATGACGTCGTGATATACGGATTGCCCACGTTAATAGGAAAACTATTTGCTTGGGTGCGGCACAATTCCTTGCCGCAAATTTTGATTCCGAGTCTTTCTTGGATTGCTCCGAAGTACACACCGTAGGAATTAGCTACTATATCGCCGCCGGTCTGGCGCACTGCATTGTCTTGGAAGTAGTAGTCGCTGCGATGGGCGGTGGATATCGTCGAGTAATCCATATTATCCAGCGTCAGGCTTCCCCTGGTGAATATTGCGCCTGTGTTGCCTTGAAATCCGTATTTGTATCCGTCAAGTGTATTCTTACTCAGCACCAGTTCGGTGTTAGGTTCGCCATAGAAACCATTTGTAGCAGCTTCTACAAAAAAATAGCCGGAGGTGGCAAGCGTGAGCTTGGAGTTCGACTCATGCAATACCACGCCTCTGAGTTCTGTAGATTTGGCTTTCATGTTGCCAGAGCCCGTCACTTCTACTGTACCTTCAACGCTGAAGCAGTTACCTTTGGAGTTTATCACATTATTGCCGTTCAGTTCTATATCAACCCCGTTTACATAAATCGCTTCATGGACATTTCCTGTAGGAGAATCCAATCTCACGTTATTTAATATCAGTTTCTTTGACGATGCATCGTATGATATGCCACCAGACGTTACACCTTCAAAGTTACTCAATTTAGTGCAGTTTACACTGTTAACTTGACGGCCAAAGATAGCCACAGGATAATATGTCGGTTTCACAATAGACACGAAGTTGTCCAGTCTGTTTCCCGTGCCAAAGCCATGCAACGATTTTTGCCAGCTGCAGCCGTCGGGAAGAGCTACTTCTGATACTGTCATGTTGCAGTCTGCAAATCCTGATATCGCCATGCCATTAGTATCATAGGCCCTGGCATATATACTTGCCTTGGAAATGGTCAGTTTGCTCTTGGCTGCATCTCCCTCTATTGTCTTATATTGTGCTTCACCTGACAGACTCACATCAGAAACACTTAAGTTCCCGAATGCTTTAATGACACTCCATGCAGAGTTACCATTCGACGTGCATGCCATATCAGCTTTGTCATCGACAGAACTGCCTGTCAAATTGATGTTCTTTTCAGAGTATATTACGTGATTTGACGGTACTCGAAGGCTGTTGTTGCCAGAGAATGTCACATTCAAATTGTCAACGCCCAAATTTGTTATACCACACCATGTACTGGTTACATTCTGTGTAACATTGGTGAATTTGAGTTGTTTGGTGCTGGCGTTCCATTCCACCGTGCCAGAGGTGATGCCAGCAGCCGCTCTGGCACGCTCTGGCAGGCTGGTCATATCCGAACTGACAGGAACCATAAAAGCACCGATGGCAAGTTTGGGGAGGATATGCACCTCCTTGGCATATTTGCCAGAGCCGTCAACAACACCATGACTATCCAATCCGTAACTGCTGTCCATGAATTGACAGTCAACCATATTTAAGGCTCCGCCGTCGGTTTTTATGGCTCTGATAGAATAGGCTGTTCCCGTACCCGTAACAATAGCATCGAGCTTTGAATAGTTCAAATAGATGTTACCTGTAGAGAGCACTGGATTTTCGGGAGCCCTCACAGACAGGTCCAACCAAAATGTCTGCAAGGTTGAGCCATAGACATTAATGCCAATTCCAGAAGACGAAGTGACATTCAGCTTGCCGTGATAGTCATATCCCGTGATGGTTGTATTGCTTGAAAAAAACAGTGGCTCTGGCCTCGGTGAGATAATATTGCACGTGCCTTTGACGTAAATAGTTAAACCATCAATATGTATGTTGTCGATTGCAGAACTGGCTGTGGAATTAGTAATATCAAAAGTAATGTTGTCAAGTACCAGCGTTCGTGTAGAGTTGTCGTAAGTTATAGTTCCGCTGGTCAAACCAGTGGGTCTGATGTTTGAGGTAAAAGAACCGCCTGACTGGACCTTGTCTAAGGTCACTCTGCAGTCACCTATGAGTAAAGCGTTTGTGTCTTTAGCATACACATTGTTTAGTGAAATGCCGGCTACTAAGAATAGAAGCGCAAGAATAAACTTTTTCATGTCATTTAATAAAATCATTTTATTGGTTGGGTTATAATAGTCAGTTTGCAAATAATAATTTAGTAAAATTACAAAAAAATATTAATACCCCACAATATGATACCGTTGATTAAACAAATGTTAATATTTACCCCCCCCGTTAACCTATTTTAACTTCTGCGCAAGCCTCGTGCCCCTTCAGCGAATGACATATTAGTGGCATCCTCTCAACAGTTACAGGTATAGTGATAGGGGTTGTAAAGGGGGTGCATTGTTTTTTTTCATTGAAATAATTTCGTGTTATGGAAAAAAAATTGTAAATTTGCACTTAACTTCGCTATGCTCAAAGTGAATAGTGAAAAGTGAAGAGTGAATAATACAAATTACGGTTCACATGTTATCTGCATCATCAACGATTATTTTTTGAACACAAATGGCACGAATAGCACGAATGTTTACTCCATCATGCTGTGATTCGATAGATTAGGTAGATTCGTGTTCGAGTTCTTTTCTTGACTACGGATTTCGCTGATTTTACGGATTTGCAATGCTTCGCTACGCTCAAAGCAATAAAGAATTGAAAAGTTGAAAAATTAAAGTTTTCTGTGTTGCCAGGTATTTCAATCTTTCAATTTTTCAACCCTTCATTTTTTTCTATTTCTCCACTCCCAAGAAAACTCATTTTAAGCAGGGGCAAATGAGCGTGGTGGACTAAGTGTCCAGAAAGGGGGTACCCCCTCTAAAAACAGTCTTAAAACGAGAAATACAGAGTCGGGCGTTTTTGAAAATCTGAAGAGAGTGCGAAAAAGGCACGTTTTAGTACCCGTTGCAGACTAAAACGTGCCTTTTTATGCTGTAAAAGCAGCCATATTGCATCGCAATAGCAATGGTATTGCACAGTAAAACGATAGCTTTTACAATGTAATATGATAGCTATTACACCGAATTAAGAAAACTTTACATTTTTAACATTTGCCTAAATGTCCGATTTCCGTCTGACACCGCTGGTTGGAGAAACGCATTTTACGCAATTTTATCGAACACGAATAGACCGGATTTTCACGAATCTGCCTAATCCTTTTGCCTGGACATTACATGGTCTTTGCAGAGCATAGCGGTAAGGATGCGCCCTGGCTATCTTTTCTCTATTGCGCGTGTTTCGAGAAACTGGCGGAAGGCTGACAGGTAGCCGTCGGGAATGTGGATGATTTCCTTGCCGATGTAAACGCAGTCGTTGCGGTCCACCTTCTGTATTTTATCGACGGCGATGATGTAGGAGCGGTGGATGCGCAGGAAACGGTCCTTGGGCAGCATGTCCTCTACGGCTTTCATCGTCAGGTGGGTAATCAGAGCCTTGGGTTCGTCGTCAAGGTAGAACATCACATAGTCCTTCATTCCATTGACGTATGTAATCTGGTCGATTGGCACGTTGCGCCATTCGCCTTCAATGCGGATAAATACGGTGTTGGGCTGCTGTGGCTGCGGGGCAGATAGCTGCTGATACATCTTCCGGGCTTTCTCTACGGCAGAGAGGAACTTGTTATAGCGGATGGGCTTCAGCAGGAAATCGAGCGCATTCACCTCGTAACTCTCAAAGGCATATTCCTTGAAGGCTGTGGTGAATACCACACGCGTCTCTTCAGGCAGGCTGTGGGCCAGTTCCATTCCGTCGATATTCGGCATCTGGATATCGAGGAATAGCAAGTCGGGCTTCTGCATCTTGACGGCGTTGATGGCTGTGATGGAGTCGGTGAACGATGCCATCAGTTTCAGGTCTGGAGTCTTCTCAACGTATGACTCCAGGAGTCGGACAGCCAAAGGCTCGTCGTCAACAATCATGCAGGTTATAGGTTTCATAGCTGAAGGGTGATTTTAACATGATAGACATTCTCTGGCGTAATGCACTGCTCCCATTTGTAACGACCGGGATAGAGGAGGTCAAGACGGCGACGGGTGTTCTCCAGTCCGATGCCGGAACCGCTGCGGTCCTTGGTCGGCTTGGGGTTGTTGGTGTTGTCGCAGTTGAAGACGAGCGTGCCGTCTTGCTGCTTCAGACTGATGTCGATGGCAGCCGGTGCGTTGCTGTTGGCACCGTGTTTGAAGGCATTCTCTATGAGCGATATGAAGAGCAGGGGTGCCACCTCTGACTGGCCATTGGCTGTTGACCATTGACAACTGACTGTCGTCATCTCGTTGCAGCGCAGCTTCATCAGTTCGATATAGTTGCGCATAAACTCCACTTCGCCCTCAAGCGGCACCTTCGGCTTGTTGGTTTCATACATGGCATAGCGCAGCAGGTCGCTCAGCTGCATCACCGTATCCTGGGCCTTGTCTGCATCTGTCTGCGTCAGACAGGAGATATTGTTGAGCGTGTTGAAGAGGAAATGCGGGTTGATCTGGTTCTTCAGCCAGGCGAGCTCTGCCTCCACCACCTTCTGTTTCCTCTCGCTCTGGCGCATCACATAGCGAATGCTCAGGGCAATGCCGATAGCCATCAGATTGACGAGCATGGAGATGATGATGAATGAGAAGTAGCCCGCCAGAAAGTTCTCTGGCAACGTGTTGATGTCCTTGAACAGAATGTGGGCATTGTTTAGGATGACAAGAAGGACGTTTGCCACCACAAACTGCCATCGTTTGTGGCGGATCCACAGCATGGGAACGCACAGATAGAAATTGACGAGATACACCGCTACGGCAGGAGCCAGCCAATAGGCAGACACCGCCAGCGAGTCCCATGCCACTTGAACGTCGCGAGTAGTGACATAAGTGATAAGTCCCGGAGACACTATCACCAGCGACAACAGCAGCACCTGTGCCACAAACAGCCACATGTCTTTTGTCTGTATCTTCTTCATGGATGCAAATTTACAAATAATTCCTGAAACGGCAAAATCTCTCCCGCATAATCTCCATGCGGAAGAGATTTTTCCCTCTTTTCACTTTTTTTTCTATTTGGCAGCCAAATGCTTCTGCTCCGCCATGCGTTCGGCAGTGTTCTTGACAGTCTGGTCGAACACCGTCACATACTTGTCATACTGCTTCTCGTCAAGCACCTTCTTCATCGTAGCCTTGTGGCGAGACTGAATCTTTTCCCATGTCTCACCTGCTTTCGAGGCGTCCTGAAGCTGATAGTATGCTTGCATCGAACTCTCAAACTGAGCCATTGCAGTCCTCACCTGCTCTACCTGGTTTATCCTGAGTTCCAGATAGCGTGCCCAACGGTCGAACATCGCTGCACTACTGTTGTCGTTCTGCGCATTTGCACTCATTGTCATCATCACCATTGCCACGAGGGCGAAAATCATCCTTTTCATATTTTTTACCATTTTATATTGTTAATATTACGCTACTGTAGTTCATGCTTGTTTTTGTCTTTTGACAGTGCAAAGGTATGAAGAAATCCGTATGCCACGAAATCGTCTTCGACGTTTACCCCCACGTCTTTCGACGTTTGCCTGTCGTGTGCAACAATACACTTCCTTAAAGTTCCTTCATTATTATACTTATAAAAAGTGTTGTATTGATTTTTCTTTGAAATAATTTCGTATTATGAAAAAAAGTTTGTAAATTTGTACCGAGAAGAATTGAAGAATTAAAGAATTGAAAAATTGAAGAGTTGAAAAATTGAAGAGTTGAAGAGTTGAAGACAAACCCACTTTAATAAACAATAGATACATAACTGAACAATTAAGAAAATGAAGAAACAATACAATGATATTCTTTAGACAACGAATTTGACTAATTAAACGAATTGCTATGCGGAGTACTGCACAGAAAAATTCGTATAGTTCGTAGTCATTCCCACACAGATTGTAAAGGATTGTAAAGGAAAAATTCGTTTAATTCGTTTAATTCGTAGTTAAAAGAAAGAAAATCAGAATTATAGTAATTACGGTTTATTACGGTAATTAGTTTCCACTAAAAAGTAACTAACGATGAAACAATTCAAGTCATATAGCGGCATGGCTACAGTGTGCGCCATGCTCACGTTTGCCTCTTGCGGCAACGACATAGAACTGACCAATGATGCTCCTGTCAAGGGTGAGTATAAAGTAACCTTCACTGCCAGTCAGGAAAGCAATGTCACACGTACTGCCGTTGACGGCGCCAATGTGGTGTGGCAGGAAGGCGATGCCATCACTGTGTTCGACGGTGCAGGGGTAGCTTGTCCGTTTGAGCTTGCCAAAGGTGTAGGCACAACATTAGGCGAGTTCCAAGGCACCATCACAGTTACCGAACCTAAGAGTTACTGCGCAGTATATCCAGCTGTGGAAAATGCGACAATCGATTCAGACTATGGCATCAGCGGACTGTCACTTCCCGTGGAGCAGGTGGCCACCCCTAACGGCTTCGATCCACAGGCAGCCATCATGACCGCACGCAATGACAATGCGGACAGGATAAGCAGCACGTCAGAAGACCTCAGCCTTGGCGAGTTCAAGCACGTCTGCGCTTTTGTCAAGGTTACAACCACGGAGGAATACGACAAGATAACCTTCACCGCCAAGGGCGGCGAGGACATTGCCGGAGGCTTCACCGTAACACTTGATGAGAACGGAATATCCACAGTTACACCGGCCGCAGATGCATCAACCACCGTCAGCCTCGTACCTGCCTCTGGCGAAACGACGATAGCCGCCGGCACATATCTCATTGCTGTTCTGCCAGGCACTCTTGCTGAGGGTTTCACCATGAGCTGCAGCAAGGACGATGTAGAGCACAGCCGAATAATAGCCATGATGCGTTCGTATAACGGTGCTGTAGGAGAAACTGTTTTTGCCCGCCACAACGTGGTGAACATGGGTACGGTAAATTCAACGAACTGGACAAACCGCACACAAGAATACGTTGACCTCGGCCTGAGTGTGAAGTGGGCAACCTGCAATGTAGGCGCAACAACTTCAGAAGGCTACGGCTACTACTTCGCATGGGGCGAGACCAACCCGAAGGAGAATTACAGTTGGGAAACTTACAAATGGTGTAATGGCACGTATAACAGCCAGACCAAGTACAATACCAAAAAAAACTACGGTATAATTGACAATAAGACCATCCTTGACGCAAGCGATGATGCAGCTCACATGAACTGGGGTGGTGCATGGCGTATGCCAACAAGAGCTGAAATTGAGGAACTGATCAACATCAACACAAACAACTGTACATGGGAATGGACTTCTCAGAACAATGAAAACGGCTATAAAGTGACGAGTCTAAAGGATGGCTACACAGACAAATCAATTTTCCTTCCCGCTGCTGGTGAGCGCCAGGGTACGAGAACCGTCAACACACGCTCATACGGAAACTACTGGTCGGTTTCACTCCTTGAGGGAGAACCGTACCTCGCGTGGTACGGGTGCTTCACGAGCAACATATACCGTAGCCAAAGCTACCGTTACTACGGTTTCTCGGTGCGTCCTGTCCTCCCGTAAGACTTCGCTACGCTCAGAGTGAAAAGTGAATAGTGAAAAATCCCATCCGGATGGTAATTGTGAATTATGCATTATGCATTGTGAATTGATAAGATTATGCATTGTGAATTGAATTTATTATACTATTACGACATGAAAAAGACCTTTAACCATATTTGCAGGATTGTGATGCTCGTCAGCATCATCGTCATGGGTGGCACGGAAGTGCTCCGCGCACAGTCTATTTCCTCGCTTTGGAAATCGTATGAGGAGGCACTGGAGGATGACATGCCTAAGACGGCTATCGAGGCTTTGCAACAGATAGAAAAAAAGGCGGAGGCACAGAAGAAATACGGCGACCTGCTGATGGCTCTGCTCAATGAGCGCAGTATGCAGGCTGAGATATCGCCCGACTCGGTGAAGGCATGGGAAACACGCATGGCAGTACGCCATGAGCAGTGGAAGAAAAACAATGGCGTGATAGCAACACTGTATCAGACAGCAAGGGGCAGCGGCTACCGCAGGTCGGTGCCCGACATTGATTCGCTGCTGGCATCACCCGATGCGAAGACATATACAAAGGCGGGACTGGCAAAGACATACAAACCGTTCATAACCATAGGCGACGACAGTCGTTACTTCAACCACGACCTGCTGAGCATCATCGCCATGGAGACGAAGCAGCTGCGTGCCATGCAGCGTTATTATGCCACGACAACGAACCGCGCCGGCGCATGCATTGCTGCATCGCTGATGCCGCTGAGGGACAGTCGTGCGGAACTCGACTCGCTGATAAGTATCTATCAGGATTTGACGGAGTGCGGCGCATTGGCAGTGCGAAAGATGAACGCATTCAAATACTCAGAGAAAGGAGAGAAACTGGCATGGATAGACGAGTCGCTGCGCCGCTGGCCGTCATGGCGCACCATGGCACTGATGCGCAACGAGCGCGAGGCCATGACGCGGTCGGAGTTCTCGTCGAGGTTGCCCAAGCAGGTGGCAAACTCTGACTATAGCCACACGCTTTATCTTACCAGCGTAAGAAACATGAATGGCGTGCGCGTGAACATACGTCGCATGCAGCGCAATGCGAAAGGAGAATATGAGGTGATAAACGGCGATGGTGCCGACGTGCGCACCTTCAGTCATACATTCAAGGCGCACAACGAATATGAGACATGGAGCGACTCGGTGGTTATCGGCAGGTTGCCGCTCGGCGTATGGCGCGTCACCGTCAGCGATGTTGACGGACGCGTATCGCAGAGCAGTGCACAGATACATATCACCGACATGCGCGTGATTGAGCAGACGCTTCCCGACCAGCAGCGCCGTTACGTGGTTGTAAACAACATCAGCGGACATCCCGTGGCAGGGGCTACGCTGCACCTCGTGGACAGGACTTACCGCAAGGACAATCCGCGCGAGGAAAAGCTGTTTACGACCGACGAGAACGGCGAATGCGTGACAGGCAACAGGGAGGGAGCACGTGCCTATGCCACCAATGGCGACGACACGGGAATGCCTGAGGAATACATATACAACGGTTACAGCTGCGGCAGTCCGCGCGACCGCGTGACATACACCAACCTATACACCGACCGCGCCATTTACCGTCCGGGACAGACGGTGCATGTGGGCGTGCTGTGCCATGCCATGAACGAAGGCAAGCATACAGAGGTGATACCTGGAAAGAAAGTGCTGCTCTCACTGCGCGATGCGAACTACAAGGAGGTTAGCTGCAAGAGCGTGACCACCGATGAATACGGCACCGCAACTGCAGACTTCACCTTGCCGGAGGACGGCAAGAACGGTAGCTACAGCGTGCGCGGCAGCGACGGCACGTCGGTAAGTTTCCGCGTAGAGGAATACAAACGGCCGACTTACGAGGTGAAGCTCGACCGCCCCGACATTTCATACAAGGCCGGTGATACGCTGACAGTGCGCGGCACGGCTAAGATGTATAGCGGCGTGCCTGTTGCCAACGCCAAGGTGGCATACAGCGTGAAGCGCAACACCCCTTGGTGGTGGCGCTACTGGTATGACGGCGGCAGCGACTATGACAACACGCTGATGGTGGATACCGTATATACCGCAGCCGACGGTTCGTTTACCGTGCGTATGCCGATGACTTTGCCTGAAAGTGCAAAGACATCAACGCGCTGCTGCTTCTATTCTGTCGAAGCAGTGGCCGACGTCACCGACATGGCAGGCGAGTCGCACTCTGCATCACTCTCACTGCCCATCAGCAACCGTGACGTGTTCTTCGGACTGAACATGCCGCGCGAGATACTTGCCGACACCACGGTGACGATAAAGTTCACAAGACTCAACAACATTGGTCGCGACATAGAAGGCACGGTGGCCGTGACACTCGACGGCAAGGCTATGCCTGATGCCGTGGCAAACAAGAGCTACAGTCTGCCAAGCGACATACCATCGGGCAAGCATGAACTCATGGCTATCTGCGGCACCGACACCGTGAAGCACTCGTTTGTGGTGTTCCGCAAGAACGACACCAAGCCGATGACATATACACACGACTGGTGGTATCAGTCGGCCGACAGATTCAGCGAGAAGGACGGTACGGCATGGATACAGATGGCTACGTCAGACAATGACGTATATGCCGTTTATTCACTGTTCAGCGGCGACAAGGTGTTGGAGAAAGGTTCGCTGCGCATGGACAACAACGTCCTCACGCGTACATTTAAATATAAGGAGGAGTATGGCGACGGCATCACCTACACCGTGGCGTGGGTGAAGAACGATGAGCTATACACCCACAGTGGAAGCATCAGGCGTGTGTTGCCATCGAAGAAACTGCAGATAAAGTGGACAACATTCCGCGACAAACTCATACCGGGACAGAAAGAACAGTGGACACTCAACATAAAGAACCCTGACGGCACACCTGCCAAGGCACAGCTCATGGCGGTGCTCTATGACAAGTCGCTCGATGCCATCGTTAGTCATAACTGGAGCATCAGCGATCACCGTGTGCTCTACGTACCGACGGCAGGGTGGACATCACCGTCGTTTGGCGGTGTAAACATACACTCACAGTATCATTACAAGACTGTTGACTTCAAGGAATTAGATTTCTCTTCCATTTCGGGCACTCGCATAAGACCGTCATACGGTAGCAGGAGGCTATACAAGATGGCTACGCGTGCCGGTGCACCGATGATGCTTGAGAGCAAGGCTATGGTAAACGATGAAGCCGTAGTACTTAACGAGATGGCGGTTCTCAAATCCAAGGAGGTTGTGGCTTATGAAGATGCAGAGTCGGAAGAGGCTTCAGCCAACGATGCCGGTCAGGAGACGGGACAGGATGACGGATTGCGCACCAACTTCGATGAGACGGCATTCTTCATGCCGCAACTCGTGACCGACCAGAAGGGCAGCGTAGCCCTGCGCTTTACACTGCCAGAGAGTGTCACCACATGGAAGTTCATGGGACTGGCGCATGACAAGGAAATGCGCACCGGACTGCTGGGCGGTGAGAGCGTGGCACAGAAACAACTCATGGTGCAGCCGCGTATGCCGCGCTTCCTGCGTCAAGGCGACAAGGCGAACATCAGTGCGACGGTGGCAAACTTATCAGAGAAGCCACTCAGCGCAACGGTAAGAATGACATTGCTTGATGCCAAGACTGATAAGGAATTGAAGACAGAGAGCATGAAGGTGAACGTAAAGGCCGGCGAGACCAGTGCCGTGACGTTCCCTGTGGATGCCGCAATGCTGCCGGAGGACGGAGTGGTATGCCGCATCATAGCAGAAGCCGACGGCCACAAGGACGGCGAACAGCACCTGTTGCCGATACTTCCAGACACCGAGCTCGTGACAACCACACGTACATGGACGCTGTTCCACCCTGGTGATTCACTGATTGCCATCGACGAACTGCTGCCGGCAGCGAAAGCCATAGGCAAGGCACACCTGAAGGTGAACTATACCGACAGTCCTGCATGGATGATGGTGGAGACACTGCACGACATACAGACACCAGACTGCGGCAATGCCATCTGCCTCTCTGCAGCCCTTTATGCCAATGCAGTGACGGCTGCCATCAAGGACACCTTATTATATAGTGGCACGGCGAATGTCATCGCACAACTGAAAAACCTGCAGCGCGGCGACGGTTCGTTCAGCTGGTGGCCGGGAATGCCGGGCAGTCGCTATATGACTATGGCGGTGGCAAAGACACTGGCACGCCTCGACATGCTGGCAGGCAACTCAAAGGCTGCAAGCGGATGGAAAGCATCAGTGAATGCCATGTACGGCGGTGCCATGCGCTTTATGGCAAAGGAAATGGCAGACGATGTGGAGCGCATGAAGAAGAACAAGAAGGAGGGTTACAAGCCTTGGCTCAGCGATACGCAGCTCGACTGGCTCTATACGCTCACCATCAGCGGTATGGACGGCGGTGCCACTGCCGACTACCTGCTCAAACTGGTGGAGAAGGAAACCAAGAACTCTGACATGGCAACGAAGGCCGTGGCGGCAGTGGTGCTGAACAAGAACGGCCGAAAGAAAGATGCCCGCACGTTCGTGGAGAGCATCAAGGAACATACGGTTTATCGCAGTGACATGGGACGTTATTTCGACTCCTATCGTGCAGCCTACTCATGGTGCAACTACCGCATACCAACACATACCATGTGCATAGAGGCCCTGAACGCCGTAACACCTAAAGACCGCCAGACCATCACCGAGATGCAGCGCTGGTTGCTCAGCAGCAAGCGCACACAGGACTGGGGCAATGTTTACAACACCGTGAACGCCGTGCATGCTTTCTTCGGCGGCGATGCCTCACGTCTTGCAAAGGGAACGCCGGCCACATTGAAGTATAACGGCGCTGCACTTGAAACGAAGGTGCTGAACGAACGCTCAGGCATGGTGCAGGGTGATACAGACATCACGTCAAAGGAAGGTCGCGGCGACATTCTCGTAGGCAAACAGACCGAGGGCGAGTCATGGGTATCAGCATACGTCACCAGTCACCAGAAGAGCAGCGACGTGGAACAGGCCACCATGGGCATCACCATCAAGCGCGAGGTGATTACATCAACTAAAGGCAAAGCGCCTAAGATTGGTGACAAGATTAAGGTGCGCATCACCGTTGAGGCCGACCGCGACTATGACTTCGTGACCGTTACGGACAATCGCGCCGCATGTCTTGAACCAGTCAACCAGCTTTCCGGTTACCGCTACGGATACTATCAGGAGATAAAGGATAAGTTGACTGCTTACCATTACAACAAACTCTCCAAGGGTACCCACGTCATCGAGACGGAGTATTACATAGACCGTGAGGGAACGTACAACTCTGGTTCGGCAACGGCCGTTTGCGCTTACGCCGACGAGTTCCGCGGAACGACAGGAGCATATACCCTGCAGACAGTAAAATAGCCTGAAGGTTAAAGGATATGGCAAATAAAAAGAACATTTCCGCACTTTCATGACACTTCTATGACTATATAACTCTTGACATAGATAAAAAAAATGTGAAAAATTTTGTAGGTTCGGGAAATATTATTAACTTTGCATAAGAAATGACTTGTTTAGAGACTTTGAAAATAGACCTCCGCAGCGTTCAGGATGCCCCGATTGAGGTGTCATGCGTGTTGACGGATGAGTATTTCCAAAGTCTTGACGATGCCGAAATACGAAGGGGAAACATAAACGCCCAGTTGTCTATACGCAAGGCAGCCGCAGGAGAGTTTGTGCTTTCTGTTCGTGTTAATGGTAGCGTCACAGTGCGTTGTGACCTTTGTCTTGAAGACATGGAACAGCCAATAGAGAATAAGGTTGATTTCATGGTACATCTGGGACAGAGCGACAACATAGACGACGACACCATAGTGGTGGATGAGAATGATGAGGTTCTTGATACCGCATGGAGCGTTTATGAGACGATAGCACTGGCAGTACCCATTAAGCACGTTCATGCACCTGGAAAATGCAATGCTGTGATGACAGAAAAGCTCAAAGAGCTGTCAGCCGCCCGAAGCGGTGATGGGACTGCGGAAAGTGAAATCGATCCGCGCTGGGCAGGTTTGAAGAAATTAATGGAATAACAAAAATCAAAAAAGTTTTAAAAGAAAAATGGCACATCCTAAAAGAAGACAGTCAAAGACACGTACACTCAAGCGTCGCACACACGACAAGGCAGTAGCTCCAACACTCGCAGTATGTCCTAACTGCGGTGCTTACTATGTGTATCACACAGTATGTCCTACTTGTGGTCAGTATCGCGGTAAGCAGGCTATTGTAATGGAAGACGCAGAGTAAGAACTTTTAAGGGTTGAAAGACGAAAGTTGAGAGTTGAATGCCATTGCTGTCAGACTGTATGACGATTGTCAGGCAAGTCTCATTTTGCATTCAGCCCTCAATTTTCAATTATAAGACTATGGGTAAGATAAATGCTGTTATCACCGGCATCGGCGGCTATGTGCCTGAATATATCCTCACCAACGAGGAACTCTCTCGCATGGTGGAGACCGATGACGAATGGATCACAACACGCGTAGGCATTAAGGAACGCCGCATCCTCAACGAGGAGGGACTGGGCTCGGCATACATGGCAAGAAAGGCTTGCCGCGAACTGCTGCAGAAGACGCAGGTTGACCCGCAGACCGTGGATTGCGTAATATGCGCTTCAACGACACCAGACTACCGTTTCCCTTCGAATGCCTCTATAGTAATAGGTAAACTCGGAATGCAGAACGCACACGGCTTCGACGTGTCTTGCGCATGCTGCGGATTCCTCTATATCCTCGACATGGCATCGGCGTTCATACAGAGCGGCCGCTACAAGCGTGTCATCTGCGTGGCTGCAGAGAAGATGTCGTCAATGGTTGACTATCAGGACCGCCAGACGTGCGTGCTCTTCGGCGACGGCGCAGCTGCGGCAATGATGGAGGCAACAGAGGAGGAAGGCATAGGTTTTCAGGATTCTTTCCTGCGCACCGACGGCAAGGGACTGCCATTCCTTCACATGAAGGCTGGTGGCTCGGTATGCCCTGCTTCGCACTACACCGTGGATCACCGCATGCACTACATCTACCAGGAGGGACGCACCGTGTTCCGCTATGCCGTAACCTCAATGGCTGACGACGTGGAGGAGATAATGCGCCGCAACAACCTGTCGAAGGACGACGTGCAGTGGGTGATACCTCACGAGGCGAACATGCGCATCATCGAGGCTGTCACCAAGCGTCTGGAAATTCCTATGGACAAGGTGCTGGTGAACATAGAGCACTACGGAAACACCAGTGCGGCATCAATAGCACTTGCCATGTGGGACTTCGAGAAGAAACTGAAGAAAGGCGACAACGTCATCCTCACCGCTTTCGGAGCTGGCTTCGTACACGGCGCAAGCTTCTACAAGTGGGGATATAACGCAAATTGAAAAATTGAAAGTTGAGAGTTGAGAATTGATGAATTATGATTACGCGATGCCGGGCGGTAAAGTGTAATAATAACTTCAAATCTTCATTTTTCAATTCTTAATTTAATAATGGAGTATGCATAAAGCAGGATTCGTAAATATAGTAGGCAATCCTAATGTAGGTAAGAGTACGCTCATGAACCAGTTGGTTGGTGAGCGTATTTCGATTGCTACCTTCAAGGCGCAGACCACGCGCCACCGTATCATGGGCATAGTGAACACCGACGAGATGCAGATAGTGTTCTCTGACACCCCAGGTGTGCTGAAACCCAACTACAAGTTGCAGGAGTCGATGCTCGCATTCTCTGAGTCGGCGCTGCAGGATGCCGACGTGCTGCTCTACGTCACCGACGTGGTGGAGAACCCGGAGAAGAACCGCGACTTCCTTGACAAGGTGGCAAAGATGACCATCCCCGTCATACTGCTCATCAACAAGATTGACGAGAGTGACCAGCAGAAGCTCGGCGACATCGTGGAGAAATGGCACACGCTTTTGCCTAACGCCGAGATACTGCCCATATCGGCAAAGAACAAATTCGGCGTGGACATGCTGCTGGCACGCATCAAGGAGTTGCTGCCTGACTCGCCGCCGTACTTCGACAAGGAGCAGTTGACCGACAAGCCCGCGCGTTTCTTCGTCAATGAGATAATCCGCGAGAAGATACTGCTATATTACGACAAGGAGATACCATACTCAGTGGAGGTGCGTTGCGAGTCGTTCAAGGAAAAGGACAACCGCATCGACATCCGCGCCGTCATCTACGTGGAACGCGAAAGTCAGAAGGGCATTATCATCGGCCATCAGGGTGTGGCACTGAAGAAGGTCAGCACCGAGGCACGCAAGACACTGGAGAAGTTCTTCGACAAACACATATTCCTTGAGACCTACGTCAAGGTGGACAAGGACTGGCGACAAAACGCTAAAGAACTGGAGAAGTTCGGGTACGAACAGAATTGAAGCCCCTCCCTACCCTCCCCGTGGGGGAGGGGGTGAGATTACGGATTGTGTGACAAAAGGGGATTACGTTTTGAGTGAGGACTTTTATATAATATTTTAGAAATCAATTTTGAAGATGGCGAAGGAAAGTCCGTTGTATCAGACGGCTCACAAAGACAGGTATGGATTGCTGAAGGGCTATGCCAAGTTTAATCGCCATAACATGACCTGGGCTGAAGAAAAGCTGTGGAGAGAACTCAGGCGCAGCAAACAAGGAACGAAGTTCAGAAGACAATATATCATAGGAGATTACATAGCTGATTTCGTTTGCATTGAACACAATCTCATTATCGAGTTGGATGGAGAATGTCATGAAGGAGAAGAGCAGAGAGAAAATGACAGGGGTCGACAAAGGAATTTAGAGAAGATGGGCTATACCGTAATTCGTTTTACGAATGAAATGGTTATAAAGAATATAGAACAAGTATTGAAAACAATAAGTAAACACATCTTTCCGGATTTACCATTTGCAGAAGTCATGGCGATGGAGTAACGGTAATCCAAAGCCCTCCCCCACGGGGAGGGGAGGGAGGGGCTTTTAAATCATTATGGGAAATTTAGTAGCAATAGTTGGACGGCCTAATGTAGGCAAGTCAACACTTTTCAACAGACTAACAAAGACACGTCACGCTATCGTCAGCGACGTGGCAGGCACTACACGCGACCGCCAGTATGGCAAGTGTGAGTGGAACGGTAAGGAATTTTCCGTCGTGGATACCGGCGGATGGGTGGTAAACTCAGACGATATCTTCGAGGGCGCCATACGCGACCAGGTGAAGGTGGCAACAGAGGAAGCCGACCTGGTGCTCTTCGTTGTCGATGTGAAGTCGGGCGTTACCGACCTTGACAGCGACGTGGCACAGATACTGCGCCGCACTAAACTGCCAGTAATACTCGTTTCAAACAAGACCGACAGTAACGATATGCAGTACTATGCTGCCGATTTCTACAGTCTGGGACTTGGCGACCCTATCTGCATCAGCGCCGTGTCTGGTTTCGGCACTGGCGACCTGCTTGACATCATCCTTGAGAAACTGCCAAAGGAACAAAAAGACGAGGCAGAGGAAAACATACCGCGTTTCGCCGTGGTAGGCAGGCCAAATGCCGGAAAGTCGAGCATCATCAACGCCTTCATTGGTGAGGAACGCAACATCGTGACGGAGATAGCCGGCACTACACGCGACTCCATCTATACACGCTATGACAAGTTCGGCTTCGATTTCTATCTTGTTGACACTGCCGGCATACGCCGTAAGAACAAGGTGAACGAAGACCTTGAGTTCTACAGCGTAATGCGAAGCATCCGTGCCATAGAAAACTCCGACGTCTGCATCCTTATGATTGATGCCACACGAGGCATTGAGGCGCAGGACATGAACATCTTCCAGCTGATACAGAAGAACAACAAGTCACTCGTTGTGGTGGTGAACAAGTGGGACCTCGTAGAGGACAAGTCGCCTATAGCCATCAAGACCTTCGAGAACGCCATCCGTGAGCGCATGGCACCGTTTGTGGACTTCCCCATAGTCTTCGCCTCTGCACTGACCAAGCAGCGTATCTTCAAGGTACTCGAAACCGCCAAGCAGGTATATCTCAACCGTAAGGTACGCATAGGTACCAGCAAGCTCAACGAGGTAATGCTGCCAATCATCGAGGCAACACCGCCGCAGTCGATAAAGGGTAAGTATATCAAGATAAAATACTGCAACCAAATACCTGACACGCAGATACCGACATTCGTATTCTACGCAAACCTGCCGCAGTATGTCAAGGAGCAGTACCGCCGATTCCTTGAGAACCAGTTGCGTGCGCACTGGGAACTGACGGGTACGCCTATCAACGTGTTTGTAAGACAGAAGTAATAAAAGTTAGCAGATGGAATTTGAAAAAATATTTATCAGTTTCAGACGGGCAGCGTTGCTGACAATAATCATGTTGGGCGTCTGCAATGTAAAAGCACAGAACGACCCATGCTCAATGACGACGAGATTGAGTGGTGGCACAGTGTATACTGGTAACGTAAGTAAAGATATAGGTAATGGCTACCATGCCGAAATATGGAAGTCTGTACTTTCAGGTGATGGCAAAATAACGTGTTTCGGTGGAGATGCCGACTGCGCATTCAAAGCAAGTTGGTCTAATTGTGGTGATTTCCTTGCACGTGCAGGGTATTACGACGGTTCGGCTGCAAAG
>JAEEHW010000124.1 GCA_016281055.1 Prevotella sp. | reverse complement strand
GGTGGCGGAAAGAGTACGTCACGCAACAACACCGTGATGCCAACGCATACCGAACACCAGTAATTAAACTTCTGCGTCTCTAAGCGATTGAAGATATACATCCATATCATCAACAAGCATGCAATATAAAACACATTAAGCACTAACTCCGGCCACGCCTCTCTTATTCCCAAATAGCCTACCCCATATAGCATGACACCCACGGAGAACACTCCTGCCAGAGCCGTAATCACGACATCCACAATCTTCGTTTTTTCCTTGTATCTTATATTCATAGAACCATTTTTAGTTAAACCATGTAACAAAACTGTTATTCCTCTCAGATGCAAAGTTAATGATTTTATTCCATACATGCAAAAGATAAAAGCAGTAATTTCTGAAAAACTCCTTGCTGCTTACAAAGATACTTCAAAAATCTTCCTTAACCTATTCTGGTGCACACAAAAAAACACGCACATTGGTTATAAGACAGCCTATGAAAAACATAGAACTATCCTTGGAAGAGCATCTGGAAAGAAGTAAAATCACATCACAGAAACATTTTTGTTTTAAAATTTAACTAAAAATATTGCAGAGGAACCAAGAAAAATGGTAACTTTGCAGAAGCGAATAAAATACTAAAGGCAAATGAAACTAACAGAAGCTCAAAAGAAAGTATCAACTTCCCCGGCATTTTGGGAGAACATAGAGAGGGGCAAGAAGCAAGTAGAATATTGGCAAAAACATCCTCTTTCGCTAGAAGAAATAGACGAAATGATGGCAAGGAGAAAGGATTTCCTAGCGCATAGTCGCTAACCAATCTAAACACTATAACCAAACAACTATGACACAAGAACCACTAGTAGGACAAGAGTAGCTGAAGTCGCTCAAGCCATTATAGAGCAGAAGTCAGAGAACGAGAAAGAAGCGGCCTGGATAAAGTAAAGACAACAGAGGTGCAGAGCAATGGAAGCCGAGTACATGAGAGAGCTTCAAGAAAACTCTGAAAAAGAGAAAAGAGAAAAGAGAAATCATCAATAACGCATCTAAATAAAAAAAGAGCTTAGCGAAATTGCTAAGCTCCTTTTGGTAGCGGAGAGAGAGGGATTCGAACCCCCGGTGCCTCTCAGCACGGCGGTTTTCAAGACCGCTGTAATCGACCACTCTACCATCTCTCCGAAATGTGCTACAGAGTGATTTCTGATTTGCGAGTGCAAAGGTACACATTTATTTTGTAACTACCAAATATTTTATTAAGTTTTTTCAAAAATAATTGCATATTTTCCTTTTTTTGTGTAATTTTGCAATATGATATACCCCAAGAACTACGAAAACAAGATAGGTTTTTCAGAAATACGCAAACTGTTGCGAGGATTTTGTTTGTGCACGCTCGGATGGGAACGCGTAAACGAAATGTCCTTCATTACTGATGTTGACACGATAAGGCATAAACTTGAGGAGATAAGGGAATTCAAACGACTGAAGGAGGTTGAGGAGGACCTGCCCCTACAGTATTTCTATGACACAAGGCAAAGCACGGCACGACTGAGGCTGAAGGGTACGCACATGGAGGAGCAGGAACTCTTTGAGCTGATGAGGACGCTGCATACCATATATGATATAAAGAAATGCCTCAAAAAAAACGAGGAAGACGATGAGCAATCTCCTTACCCAGAGCTATGGAGCAAAGCCAAGGACGTAAACACTTTCCCTGAGATAACAAGGCGCATATCAAGCATCCTGGACAAGTTTGGACACATCAAAGACTCTGCCTCTTCTGCGCTGTTTCATATACGAATAGAACTGAAACGCACCGCCGGCAGCATATCACAAACACTCAACTCAATACTGCGTTCCGCACAGTCAGAAGGACTGGTGGAGAAAGACGTCACCCCCACAATGCGCGACGGTCGTCTGGTCATACCCGTAGCCCCTGCACTGAAACGCAAAATACCCGGAATAATACACGATGAGTCTGCATCGGGAAAAACTTTGTTCATTGAACCGACCGCCGTGGTGGAGGCCAACAACAAGGTGAGAGAGCTTGAAGCAGAGGAGAAACGTGAGATTATACGTATACTTACAGAAACAAGCGATGAAATACGTCCATACGTGGACGGCATCCTTGAAACGATGAAATTCCTCGCCGAAGTGGATTTCATACAGGCAAAGGTGCAACTCTCTGAACATTTCCAATCCATAGAGCCGAACATAGAGAAGCGCCCATGCATAGACTGGATAGGTGCATGCCACCCCTTACTGAAGGAAAACCTAAGCAAACAAGGCAGGAACATAGTGCCGCTCGACATAGAGTTGAAATCAGAAAACAGGAATGGTAAAATCCTCATTATATCCGGCCCCAATGCCGGCGGCAAGTCTGTTTGCCTGAAGACCGTCGGACTGATACAATACATGCTTCAATGCGGTCTCAGCGTACCGATGAACGAACGGAGCACCATGGGTGTTTTCCAGAACATAATGATAGACATCGGAGACGAGCAGAGCATAGAGGATGACCTGTCAACATATTCATCACATCTTACCAACATGAAGATGATGATAAAAAATGCAGACCCCAACACCCTTCTGCTGATTGACGAGTTTGGTACCGGAACGGAACCACAGATTGGCGGCGCCATAGCAGAAGCCGTACTGAAACAGTTCTGGAAGAAAAAGTCATGGGGAATAATAACCACGCATTACCAAAACCTCAAGCACTTCTCAGAAAATCATCCGGGAGTCATAAACGGCGCCATGCTGTATGACAGACACGAGATGAAGGCTCTGTTTCAACTGCAGACAGGAAGGCCGGGATCGTCTTTCGCCATTGAGATTGCACGAAAGACAGGACTGCCGGAGGAGGTGATAGCAGATGCTTCGGAGATAGTAGGTCAGGACTACATACAAAGCGACAAATACCTGCAAGACATTGTACGTGACAAACGATACTGGGAACAGAAACGCCAGACAGTGCATCAAAGGGAAAAAGACATAGAACGCACCATCACACGTTTCGAAAACAGTGTTGAAGAGATAGAGGCTGAACGCAAGGCCATCATACGCAGGGCCAAGCAACAGGCCGACGAACTGCTGAAGGAGGCTAACCGCAGAATCGAAAACACCATACGCGAAATCAGGGAAGCCGAAGCAGAGAAAGAACTGACAAAACGCCTGCGCGACGAAATGGCGGAATTCAAGCAGGAGGTCAACGACATCGACTCCAATGCCAAGGATGCAGCCATAGAGAAGAAGATGCAGCAGATTCTGGCACGACGTGAAAGAAGTGCCAAACGCAAGGAGGAGAAACGCAACAAGGTTTCTGAACCAAGCACTTCTTCCGGTACGACGAGCATTTCGCAACCTTTCTCGTCAGGCGATGAAGTAGTGGAAATAATAAAAGAAGGGAATCAGGTAAAGATAAAGGGCACGAAGAGCACTGGTTTAATTGAAAGCATACAGGGAAAGAATGCCGTCGTTGTCATCGGCAACATAAAAACGAAGATGGCTCTATCAAAACTTGAACGCACCGAAGAAACCAGTGAAACAACAGAAAAGACCGCTGTCCCCATCAACCGCTCCACAAGAAAGATAATAGATGAACACCGCGGCAACTTCCATCATGAAATTGACGTCAGGGGCATGAGGAGTGATGAAGCACTGATGAAAACGCAGCATTTCATTGACGATGCCATACTGATGGGCATGAACAGAGTGCGTATATTGCATGGAAAAGGTGACGGCATACTGCGCACCCTGATACGACAATATCTGGAAGCCATCCCCAATGTAATAAGTTGCAAAGACGAGCACGTTCAGTTTGGAGGTGCAGGCATCACAGTCGTTGAAATAGGATAATGGAACTACCATGGCATTTAGATTAAAACAATTACGTCTTGTAAACTCTATTGATGAACTTGCGGCACTGCCGCAGGGTAAGCTTCTCATCAATACCATAAATGCTTTTTCTTACAACAATGCGCGCAAAGATGAAGCATTCGCCAAGGCATTGCAGAATTGCGATGCCCTGATTCCTGACGGAATAAGCATAGTAAAGGCTTGCAAATGGATAAATGCCGAGAGCAAACCAAAAGAACGCATCGCCGGATGGGACCTGTTCCTCTTTGAGATGAAACGACTCAACGACAGGGGGGGCAAAGTGTTGTTCATGGGAAGCAACGACGATACACTTGACAAGATTAAGGAGAAATCAAAAGAGTTGTTTCCTGCCATCGACGTTACAACATACAGTCCACCATACAAGACAGTGTTTTCCGAACAGGAAAGTCAGATACTGGTGAATGTCATCAACGACACAAAACCAGATCTGCTGTGGATTGGCATGACTGCACCCAAACAGGAAAAATGGACTTATGAGCACTGGCATGAACTGGACATCAACTGTCACTGCGGCACTATTGGCGCTGTATTCGATTTCTTTGCAGGCACACTCAAGAGGGCACCGGTGTTCTGGCAGCGTCATGGTCTGGAATGGCTGTATCGCCTGATAAAAGAACCACGCAGACTATGGCGCAGATACATATTGGGAAATGCCGAGTTCATCGGCTATATCATTCGGGAGCGTTTCGAATAATCTTCTGATAAAGTTGCATCTGCTCTTCTATCAATGACTTTATCCTTACACTCTTCATTCTTGGCAAAACATCATTCACAAGTTGACGGTAAGCATTATTGGCATAATCATATATGCCAAGCACAACGTATGCCATGAACGTCAACGTCTTCAATTTCGCATCCATATTCTGAGTCTCGGTTTCTGCCATGGAGTAATTGTTGATGAATTGCTGCATGTCGAGTTGCTCCGTTTCTGTCAGTTCTTCACCATTTGCACGCTTCGCCATAAGCAGCTTCGCCTTAGCCAGCATAGTGTCCAGTTTTCTGTATATGTGTTTATTCTCTGAACTGAACTTTATGACCTGTATGTATTGAGGCTCTATATTTACCGTAGAGACTGACACGAGGTGTGATATGCTCACGATTACCTTGCCTCCCTCTTTTCCTTTCTTTGTCTTCAATATCCCCTCTACTCCAGCAAACAGTCCACCGGTTATGCGTACCAAATCACCAGACTGCAATTCACGCTCGTCAACATCTACCATCGGGGCTCCACCATTCTGATACAACGACACGGTGCGCCTGAACATTTCCATCTCTCGGTCCGTAACAACCATAGGCTTGCGTTCATAGTTGCCATAACTTTTTCCCGGCGCAACGCCTGGACGATGATACAGCAGATGAATACGGGAAATATTCCGCAGACTGTCTTCTATTTGTCTTCTCTCACCACGTATAAACACATAGTTAAACGTAAGCATCTTGCTTGTTTTACGTTTAACAGCCTTATTTTCATCATCATCTGTGGCTTTCAGTATTGGAACAAATGTTTCATATCCCAAATTCTGCACATTCTCCCTTATACTCTCTGTCATGTAAGGAGCCTGAGCCACAAACCATCTTATATTGTCTGCCATTCAATTCTTTCGTTTTAGTCGTATAACTGTCAGCGAATATGCTGGTACTGTCACACCATTGTTTATATTCACCTGTGATGTACTGTTTTCTGTCCATGTGCGCGTCTTGTCTGGGGTATCAGAGCCAGCCAAAACCATCGCATTGGCTTTGTCATCATATTCTTCAACGCCTTCCAATGACACTTTCATGCTGTTTGGCATCATGTTGACGAATTTTACAATCATATCGCCAGTCTTGCTGTCTATGACAACTGACTTGTCAATGCGTTCCGTCATGGTTCTGAAAGAAACCTTCCTCTCGTCTTTTTGTTTACACTCAAGCGTAAGGTCTGAATATACATACGTATCGCCGCCGTTATGTCCAAAGGCACGCTGCACATAATAGTTTGCCGTGGGCTTCACTTCTTCGTTGTTAAAATAGATAAGGTCTGGATTCCAGTTTGTATGCTTTTCCTTTGCCAGCAACGGAGCATACGATGACATCACAACGACATCGGCATTTCTCTCAACATTCGTGAGATATGCAGCCTCCACAAGGGCATTGCTGACATTATTTCCCTTCGATGCCCACTCACCAAGATACACCTTCGTACCGTTTCTGTCATACTTGTCATAGAAATCGCGGTGATGGAAATACCAGCCTGGAGTGTTGTAATAATGCTCATCAACAATCTCTATATTCTTTTCCTTTGCTTCTTTCCATCCATACTCATAGTCTGAGCCTTCCCAGAAAGGTCCTACGGTTCCCACTATGGTTATCTCTGGATGTACTTTCTTTACTCCTTCTATCAAGAAACGGTATCTTTCCATAAACACATCGCCGAGCAAATCTTCGTTACCTATACCGAGGTATTTCATGCCGAATGGTTTCGGATGTCCTGCCTTTGCTCTCATGGCAGCCAGTTTCGAAGTCTTTGCATCACCATTAGCCCATTCTATGAGGTCAAGTAATTCCTGCAAGTAACTTTCCATCGTCAGCGGCTTACCATTATATATATAAGGAGAAGGTTTGCCGTTCAAATCTTTCTCAAACGGTATTCCTCCCTGCTGACCATTGCCGCCTCGTGAAGAATTCTGGCACGGCACACCGGCAGCAAGCACAGGAAGCGGCTCAGCGCCTATATCCTCACAGAACTGAAAGTATTCATAGAAGCCCAGGCCACGAGTCTGGTGGTAGTTCCATATATTGAAATCGTACTGTCGTTCCCACAAATCTCCTATGGTTGCTTGCCAATGATATATATTGTCTATACCGTTGCCATGCGTTGCGCATCCACCGGGAAAACGCACGAAACGGGGTTTCAGATCGGCTATCACTTCTGCCAAGTCGCGACGCAAACCATTCTCACGTCCTTTGTATGTGTCTTTTGGAAATAGAGATATGAAATCGATGCTTAGTTCTCCTTCCTGCATTGGTTCTATGGCCAGCACTGCATTTGCCGCTGTACGATTAGGCACCAGCACAGCCTTTGACTGTTTCCATGCAGAGGAAGCCTTCACCACCGTTGATGCCAGTTCCTTACCATCAGCAATGAGTTTCACCTTTACTGCGCCCTTGCCTTTTACAAACAAAGACAAGTTGTATTTCTCCTTTGCCTTAACAGATATGCCGTCCCATCCTTCGTTTACGAGGCGTGCTCCCACTTTATCTGTATTCAACACCGCATGGTGTGCATTGTTTTTATGCAGAGGATTGTCTGTTGATATATGCCACGACAGGCCTTCGCCCTCAATACGCCATGCTGTCTGTGCATTCCATTCGCCACGGTCTTTTGATGAATACTCAAAGTCACGGTTCTGTATCAGTTCTGCATACAGTCCTCCGTCTGCCGCATAACTGATATCCTCGAAGAATATGCCCATAAGGTTTGGACTGATGGCCTTTTTGTCATTACAGTCTATCTTTAACTTCGCAGTTATGTCCTCTACCGCATTGGCGAGATGCGCCCCCGTTGCGACAAAGTTCTCTGCATCCCATACAGCATTTTGTGCTGCAAGTTGTTTCTTATCCAACAGTTGCTGCAGGTCTGCCCACGGAATTCTTATTATATTCTTCTTGAAAAGAACCTTCTGCTTTTCCAGATAGGAAGCGAACTGTTGCTCTGACATCCTTGGATAGTCTTGTGGTTTCCAAAGAGTCAGATTGTTCGTTTCCGTTACAGCAATCTCGTTCAATGACAAGTCAGGAATGAATGTCACTCCATATTTCTTACCGTCATAGCTCAGCACGGGATAATACATTTTCTTCTGTCTGCCCCATGGTCCGTAGTCGCTCGAAAACAGTGTGCAGTCAATATGCATCCACCTCTTTCCATCCACAGAATAAGCTATCTGGAAATCTTTCGTTCCATCCTTGACATCAGGACGTATATATACAGAATCAGGATGATTACCCCAAGCAATCATTGTAAAGGCAGAAAAAAGAATCGTGGTTAGTTGTTTTTTCATTTCAAGAGTTAAGAATTATTTATTTCATTGAAATGCAAAGGTAATAAAAAATGTCGAAATACCAAAAGTATTCCGACATTTTTATTGCGTATATTAGAACAATTTCTTATTTGTTCAGAGCAAGTGCTACGTTCACAGCGCAAGCAACGGTGCAACCTACCATTGGGTTGTTACCAATACCGAGGAAGCCCATCATCTCTACGTGTGCAGGTACTGATGAAGAACCAGCGAACTGTGCGTCAGAGTGCATACGGCCCAGTGTGTCTGTCATACCGTAAGAAGCAGGACCTGCAGCC
>JAEEHW010000001.1 GCA_016281055.1 Prevotella sp. | reverse complement strand
TGGGGAACCTTCCCTGCTATCTCTGCAGGTTGGGTTGTCAGCGAGGAACCTTGGTTCAAGAATTCCTCAAAGCTGAAATTCGTTGATTTCCTGAAAGTCCGTGCAAGTTGGGGTCTCACAGGTCGTGACAACCTTGCAGCATGGCAGTGGATGCGTATTTATGCACAAGACTCTAATCGTGGTCCCGTATTCGGTACTGGCATCAGCAATGACTCTAATGGACGCGTAACGATTAACAAAAACAATTCTGCTGTAAATCAAGATGTGCACTGGGATAAATCATACAAGACCAATTTAGGTCTGGACTTCCAATTCCTAAACAAGCGTCTGGCCGTAAACATCGACTATTATTACGAGAAGAACCGCGAGATGCTCATGAACCTCTCAACGGATATTCCTACGACAATCGGTACACAGACAGCCTCGCAGAACTATGGTGAGATGAACAACTGGGGTTGGGAAATCGGTATCACCTGGCGTGACAAGATAGGAAAGGACTTCAAATATCGCATAGGCCTGAACACTGGTTACCATGACAACGAAGTCTTGAATATGAACTGGGAGACCGAATATGTCTATCGTCAGATAAGACGAGGTAGCCGCACAGACATTGGTATGTGGGGTATGCAGTGCATTGGCATGTTCCGATCATTCCAGGATATCGAAGAGTACTTTGCTAAATACGGTATAACAAGCTATATGGGTCTTACCAAAGATAAAGTTCGTCCTGGTATGCTTATATATAAAGATGTGCGTGGTGCTTACAATGCTGAAACCGGGGAATATGAAGGTCCCGATGGTATTGTAGATAAGGATAACGACCAGGTTTGCCTGTCAAATCGTTCAAACCCATACGGATTTACAATCAATGCTCATGCAGAATGGAAAGGTATTTCGTTGACAGCCCAGTTTGGCGCATCATGGGGTGGCTATACAACGTTACCAGCTGCTGCTATTGGTGTGGCTTCAGGTGCAAACATCGAGTATTACAATATGCCATCTTTCTGGAATGCAGACAACATGTACTCTTACCAGAATGTGACAGACGCAAGCGGCAACATTGTTGTAAACGAGAACCGCGATGCTCTGTATCCTAATTTAGCCTATCAGAGTGTGAATGCTGTAGCTTCAAGCTTCTGGCGTATTAGTGCTGCAAGTGTTCGTCTGAATCGTCTGACTCTTGCCTACACTTTCCCCAACGAGTGGTTTAAGAAAGTTGGCATCAAGAATGTGCGTCTGAACATCACAGGTCAGAACCTCATCAACTTCTACAACCCATATCCCGAAAAGTTTACAAGTCCTATGGCTGGCACTTATGGCAATTATCCTACATTGCGTCGTTGGGACATAGGTGTTAATCTCTCGTTCTAAATAATTATAAAGACAACGATTATGAAAAATACTATCAAATATATCAGCCTCGGCCTTGTTTCTGTCATGGCATTTTCAGCTTGTAGCGATAGTTTCTTGGAGGACAAGAAAAACTATGACAATGTAACTGGCGTGGTATACAATAATATTGAAGGTGCCAACGCACGTCTCAACGATCTCTACGGATGGTGTCTGCCTCAGGTGGCCGACTTGGCCACTGGCACTAACTATCTGTCTGTATCTATTGGCAACAATGATATTGCAGGCGGTTCTACAGAGGAGTATTCTGGTTTTACTGATTTTACCAATCCTCAGAAAGCATTGTCATCAATGAATGTCACCAATGGCGTTCCTGATTATTTTATGGGTACCCATAATAATATTCAGAATGCAGTCTATGGACGTATCCGTAACATCAACGATTTCATCGAAGGTATCAAAGCCGGCACGCTGTCTGAAGAGGATAAGAACATCATGCTGGGCCAGGCATACTTCTTCCGTGCCTGGTGTTATTATAACCTGGTGAAATGGTATGGCGGTGTGCCTATCGTTACGGAAGTGCTTGAACCAACAGTGGAAAACTTTACTCCTCGCTCCAATGCAAGGACTTGCATTGAATTCATATGTAACGACCTTGATCTGTCTGCTAAGTTGCTGGCTGCTAAAACCATGAACGGAGGATGGCCTGGCTCCGACTGGGGAAGAATTACCACCGGAACGGCATTAGCTCTGAAGGGCCGAGTATTGCTCATGTGGTGCAGTCCTCTGTTCAACCGTACCAACAACAAGAGTCGCTGGGAGTCAGCTTACACCATGATGAAACAAGAACTCGACAGTATCAATGCCTGCGGCTATGGTCTCTACTCTTCTGGCTCCAATGTCAATGGTAGCGACTTTGCCAAGCAATTCCTGTCGGATGGTATCAATCCTGAGGCTGTATTTGTAGCATTGCACAACAACATTGTAGCTGATGGTTCTGATATCCAGCGTAACAATAATTGGGAACGTTCTATTCGTCCTAAAAATACGGGCGGCAGTGGAAAAACAGCTGGACTGGCTCTTATAGAATTATTCCCGATGGCTGACGGAAAGATGCCTGACCTTACAAATCTTGCTACTTTGAAGACTGGCTCACGTACTTATGCAAATACTTATTCTCATTTGGAACGCAGTCAATATACTTACGACGAGACGGCTCCATATATGAACCGCGACCCACGTTTCTACCGTACGTTCGCCTTCCCTGGCTTCCGCTGGGCTTATCAGGGTGATGCCACTCAGGCTGATGCCAACAACCCATCATACAATGGAGGTAAGAACTACGTGCTTTGGAACTATGTATGGTTTGTTGACCAGAAAGACGAGGCCGATATCGAAAGTGGCAACTCTTACGCTGCTGACAATCTGTTAGGCAGCAAAGCAGGAGTATATGTACGCAAGAAGAGTGACGACTTAGACGTAAACGGTTCTCCTCTATACAACTACGACCCTATAGCCAGTCAGCACTTTTATTCAGGTGCTCCACTCATTGAGTTGCGCTATGCAGAGGTTCTGCTGAACCTTGCTGAAGTTGCGTGTGGTGCAGGCAAGTTAGAAGAGGCTGTAGGCTATCTGAAGCAGATTCGTGCCCGCGCCGGTTACACTGCAGCTAACAACTATGGTTTGCAGGAAGATTTGACCAGCAACCAAGCTGCTTGTATGAGTGCCATTCTGTATGAGCGTCAGATAGAATTTGCATACGAGGGCAAGCGCTTTGACGACATGCGTCGTTGGATGCTGTTCGATGGTGGAACAATGACAGAACCACAAGCAGATGTTGATGCCGAACAGGTAACATTACCTGACTCTTGGAAAGTAACGGGTTGGGGTGGCAACACATGTACATGGCTGGGCTTCACACCTTGGAACGGTCAGCGTCGTGAGCGTGTGGAATTCCGTACTGCAGACAAGTTTGGCATTGGTGGAACTACTTATAATAGCGATCCTTTCCTTGTTTACTATCAAAAAGTTATCAATGATAGCTTAGCTACAAAAATCAAGGCTGAACATACTGGAGATAGTAACTGGACTAATGATTCTGTCGATAAATACATTGCGAAAACGTATAATACATACGAAATGGCGAAAAAGTATCGTGTTGATGCAGTTGACTTCAAGAAAGCGGACATAAATACTCAGTTGACTAATCTGAAGACCTGGTACAACACCAATCTGGTTACAACGTATAAGCTGGGTGACAGTCGTGACTCGCAGAAGAACGCACTCTACAATGCCTTCCGTCCCAAGTACTATTTCTTGGGTCTGAGTCAGGGTGCCATGAATAAAAATTCTGGCTTACAGCAGACTTGTGGTTGGAAAGATTACAGTAAAGGTGGAGCGAATGGTACCTTCGACCCACTCGCAGAGTAATCCTGAATAATATACTTCTTTATATCGGATGCATCACAATGGTGCATCCGATTTTTTTATAAACGATAGGCTTTTAAAAGCAAAATAAAATGTCTTTATACTTTATATTTAACGAACTATCTTTTTGATTCATTAGTGTTTATTATATATAGAATTGCAATAATTAATGATTTCTTGTCTTGCTTTATATTCTGAAAAAAAACTAATAAATTTGTTTATTACGTTATTTTTTTTTATCTTTGTAGTCTGAAAAACAACCAAGGTAGGCTCACCGTATGGTTATCCTACAAAGTAGTCATTCAAAATGTTATATACCAAGCAATTACACATGCTTGAATAATCACATAACTATTACACTGTAGTCACAATACTATTACACCATAATTGCATTGACATCAGAATTGTCCACCTGTATTTTGTAAGTAATGCAGGGTAAAAAGTATCGTTCAAACAACATCAAGAATGAACAACAATAAAATTCTACGCTTAATAAAACTATTAATGGTTTCCTACATGACAGCAAACCTATTTGCTGCTCCAAAAACTAAAAAGGAGGTGTATATCCCTATGGATTACTCAACTTGTGGATATCATGCTTCAGAGAAAGCCATTCCTGACGTTCCTGTCAACATCTACGTCGCTCCTCAACAGGGCGACTGCTCCAACATAATCCAACAAGCTATAGACTATATCTCACAACACAAGGCAGACAAAAATGGTTATCGTGGTTGCGTCTTGCTTAGCGAAGGAACTTTCAATATCAGCAAATCTATTCATATCACATCTTCCGGCGTGGTATTGAGAGGTGTTGACAAGCAAAAAACAATTATAAAGAAGACGGGGTATAACCGTGGTGCCGCAATCTATTTAGAAGGTCAAGCCAACAATATA
>JAEEHW010000123.1 GCA_016281055.1 Prevotella sp. | reverse complement strand
GAAATACAAGGATAAGACGCAAGGTGAGTATGGCAGGGTTGTCATTCAGTTCGTTGTTGACGAATCAGGCAATGTCACTGCCCCCAGGATAGCAAAAAGTGTAGGACCCGTAATCGACAAAGTGGCGATGAAGGTAATAAGAAACATGCCTAAATGGAATCCTGGATTTCACCATGGCAAATGCGTAAAGGTGCGCTATACACTGCCTGTCTCGTTTCGCAAGGATTCTTAGCAGGGATGGTGATGCATTACTGTCGTAGGTGTGCTATCTGCTCTCTTCCGCAACGATGTATCTGCAGATTTATGACGCCGGATTTGCGAACAAATGAAACCATGGTTTAAAACGCAAAATAGAGGTGAAATCGGTGAGAAGATCATTAAAAAAACCGCGCTGCTAGGCATTTTTTCTCGTAAAACGATAGCTTTTACAGCGCATTAAGAAAACTTTACACTTTTAACATTTGCCTAAATGTCGGGTTTATGCAGATTCAACAAGCAATTCTGCAACTTTTTTGCGCTAATGACTGTTTATTATTCTTATATGTGCCTTAGGGAAGCGCTGCTGCAGTTCTGTTTTTTCGTCTTCGGTCATAGAGCCTTCAATACTGAAATTATCTATCTGAAGCTTGTCCATCCATTGTGGAATTACGACCTTGTCTGTGAACTCAAGTATCAAGCTTTTGATATGCTCTGTTTTTAAGAGAGCCTCAGGAACTTCACTGACTCGCAGTCTGAGTTCTCCATCTCCGTCGTGTTGTTTCATCTGCTCCAATATGTCATCGTTGGTTTCTGACACACGCACAAACCAACCGACTTTTGGAGTAAGCGTATTAGTCAATGTATCTTCTGTGGCTCCTACGAATCCCGCCCATAGTTCCATGGGATATTCTTCTGCCACGCCACTGACAGGATTATGTTTTATGTACTTAAAACCTGTACGCACATACTCTTTCGGCATATCCTTCGTATAACTTACCTTATCTGGTGTCTGTCCGTTTGCATCAGGGAAGAACTGCAGTATCCAACCATCAAGTTCAGTAGGGGCACCAGAAAGGCATCCGCCTCCTTCCAACTTATCAACACGTTGTTTCTTCACCATGCCCTGCCAGAACTTCTGGTTAGGCTTACCCTCTGAGGCTGCAATAAATTCCTTAAGAATCGGCACAAGGCTGTCAATCCATGATTTCATGCCATAGTCAGAGAGCTTTTGTGTTTTTTTGAGAACATTCTTCCAGTCAGCAGGCGTGCCCTGCAATGTTATAGATGGAATACCACAAGCAATAGATATCGCTACATAATTGAAATAAGCCTTTGTGGTTTCCATCAGCGTAACCTGCGATACAAACTGTTCCACAGGCCCCGTTGTGGAGAAATCAGCGGTCAGGATGCCTGCTATGTCTTTCTTCGTGTTTTTCTTTATTTCCTTAGCAAACCCGCCTATTACCTTCTGCCAATCAACAGAATCTGCAAGCAAATCATTGTCTACCTGCACCACGATATCCTTTTTGCCTTTATGATAGACAAGTCTGTCGCGCATCTCTTCCGGATGTTCATTGACATACCGTGCAAAACCCTGGCTTATCAGCAACCATATCATGTCAGGCGAAAACTCCAAAGACCGATGGTGCGCATACGCATATTTAACACACTGGTAGAAAGCGTCCATGCCGAATGAAAGTATATGCTTGTCATTGGCGAAACTGGATGTACTGATATTCTTAAAAGAATTGGCAGGAACATTTTCTTTACGCATCATGAATGCAGCTATCTTTTCTCCATCAAAAGATTTCCTATATTTGCTCCTATAGTTGTCATTAACAGGAGTCAGGCCTTCATCAACGACAAAAGTTATTCCTCCTGTCTTTGAATGATTTGCTTCGTTCTGTGCATACAGAGCAAATGATGCAAGCAAGAATAATGCGGTAGTAAATATATTTTTCATTCTAATGAGTAAATTGCGAGGGTATTTACACTATCTCTTTCTGCAGTGCCTGTGCCAGTTGGTCGGGGCACGATGTAGGCTTGGCACCGCAGCGGATGCCCTTCAGGCGGGTGATGATGTCGGAGGCTTTCGCTCCCTCAACCAGACGTGACACGCCAGTGGTGTTGCCTGGGCAACCGCCGATGAACTGCACGTTGTGGATGCGCTGCTCGTCATCCAACTCAAACTTTATGTATTTCGAGCATGTGCCCGATGTCTCAAAAATTGCTTCTTTCATATTAAGTGATTATAGGATTATAGAGGAAATCAGAGGAAGATAGAGGATAATAGAGGATAATAGAGGAAGCCATAGGAAAGAATAGGATTCCATAGGAAATAATAGGAAGCCATAGGATTTTCCTTACCCAGTCAAACCGTAACTCTCTCCCTCCCCCCACGGGGGAGGCAGGAGGGGGCTTTTAACTCATACTCAGCATCCTCTCGATAGGCTTCACTGCATCCTTGGCGATGTCGGCAGGCACTGTTACTTCCGGCGTGCCGTCGCGCAGACAGTCGCGGAGCTTCACGAGGGTGTTGAGCTTCATATACTGGCACTCGTTGCACTGGCAACCTACGCTGCCCTCGCTCACCTCCGGCGGTACGGGCAGGAACTCACAGTCGGGACATGTGCGCTGCAACTCATGTAGTATGCCGGCCTCAGTGGCCACGATGTATTTCTGCGGTTCGTGCTGCTGGGCATAGTGGAGCATGTCGGCGGTAGAGCCTTTCACGTCGGCCATGGCAAGCACGGGAGCCTTGCACTCCAGGTGAGCCATCACCACGGCATCGGGATTCTCCTGCTTCATCTTCGCGATGGCAGCCACGGAGAAACGCTCGTGAACGTGACAGCCACCCTGCCACAGTTCCATCTCACGGCCCGTGACACTGTTGATGTAAGAACCGAGATTATAGTCGGGACCGAAGAGAATCTTCGCATCCACAGGCAACTGATCGATTACCTTCTTGGCATTGCCCGATGTCACCACCACGTCGGTAAGCGCCTTGGTGGCAGCGGTGGTATTGACATACTGCACCACCATGTAGCCGGGGTGTTCCTCCTTCCAGCGGCGCAGGTCGTCGGCGTTGCATGAGTCTGCCAGCGAACAGCCTGCCTCCGGGTCTGGCACCAGCACAGTCTTCTCAGGCGAGAGCAACTTACACGTCTCTGCCATGAAATGCACACCGCACATCACTATGATGTCGGCATCGGTGTTGGCAGCCTTGCGGGCCAGTGCCAAAGAATCGCCGACGAAATCGGCGCACTCCTGTATGTCGCCCGTGGTGTAGTAGTGAGCCAGCACCACGGCATTCTTCTCCTTGCACAGGCTGCGAATCTCAGCCTGCAACTGCTTTGTCATTTCAATATCCATAACATTATCCTTATGTTCTAATACGCCACAAAGTTACATATTTTTTTCGTAATGCCAAAGGTTTTGGCATTACTTTTCTGTTTCTTACGAAAAAAAGGCATGTCCAACGTATGAACATGCCTTTTGGATATATGACTGCAAGTCTGTTTTATCTTGCCGAAACGTACTTGTGCAGGGTCTTGCGAACGGCACCGTTGCCGGCATAGAGCTCCTTGACCATGCCCTCTACCTGTTCGCCCAGTCCGGCCTCGTAGAGGTTTACGCCGAAGACGTCGGCACGGCTGTAGAGCTGCTTCAGGCATGAGTAGTCCTGATCGGCCTTGCCTACCTCGAGAGGTGCCACGATGGCCTGCATCTCTGCCAACAGCGGATCGGGTGAAGGCTCGAATGGAGTACCGTCGTCCTTGATGCCCTTCAGGTAGCGTGCGTAGCCTGCCAGTGTGAGAGGTATGAGCACGAGGTTAGACTTGTCGAGTCCGCGTGCGATGTATTTCTTCAGTGTCTCACCGAAGCGGATAGGCAGTTTCTGGCTGGTGTCCATGGCTATGCGCTGCGGAGCGTCAGGCATGAACGGGTTAGGCAAACGGCGGTTGATGACGGCGCCGATAAACTCGTATGGGTTGAGCACGCCTGGGTCGGTAACCACCGGCATTGCCTCCATGTAGCCAATCTTCTGGATGAAGGAGCGTATGTCGTCGTCTGCCATCTCTGCAGAAATCAGCGTGTAGCCCAACATGCAGCCGTAAAGCGCCATGGCGGTGTGGAGCGGGTTCAGACAGGTGGTCACCTTCATGGTCTCCACCTTATCGACAGTCTCGCGGGTGGTATAGAGAGCACCGCCGAGGTCGAGCGGCGGACGTCCGTTGGTGTAGCTGTCTTCGATGACGAGGTACTGCACTTCCTCTGCGTTCACGAAAGGAGCGGTGAAGGTGTGCTTCTCCGTCTCAATGTAGTCATTGTCCTCGAAGCCGTCCTGAGCCAGCATCTCCTTAACCTTCTCGTGTGGGCGCGGAGTGATTTTGTCAATCATGGACCATGGGAAGGTAATCTTCGTTTCGTCCTTCAGATAGTCGAGGAAGGCGGCAGGCACCAGTCCGTCATTCACCCATCGCTCAGCGTAGGCAAAGACGCCGGCCTTCACCTTGTCGCCGTTGTGCGAGCAGTTGTCCATGCTCTGGATGGTGAGTGGCATCTTGCCGGCATTGAAGCGCTCCAGGAGCAGTGCGCACACCTTGCCCATGGCAAACACAGGTGCGAGTCCGCGGGCGAGGTCTGCCTCATTGTATGTATAGCCCTTCTCGGTGATGGTGAATGAAATCATCTGGAGCGACGGGTTCTTGAATATCTCCACGAGGCGCTTCCAGTCGTCAAACTGCGGGTCGGCCTTGAGGGCTTCGGTAACAGATGCGATGACCTTCTTCTCGATGGTGCCCGATGACTGCAGGCTCACGAGGAGCGAGAGGTTGTTGTAAGGTGTGTATGCCTTGTCAATGACCTCGAAGTCGAAGGTCTCTGCCACGATAACGCCGCGATCATACTTGCCCGTGTTCAGCGCATCGTTGAGGATGGCGGCAGGGAAAGCGCGGAAGATGTTGCCGCCGCCGAAGTGCACCCATGTAGGTTCCTTTGCGGTTTTCTCGCGCACTGCCTTGATATCAAACTTTGGAAGCTCATAGCCTTTGGCCTCCCACTCAGCGGCATTAAACTGTCCGCTGAAAATATCGTTAAGTTTCATTGTAGTCTTTAGTTGTTTCGTTTCTAATTAATCAAAGAATCCCGGCTGCTTGTATTCTATGCCCAGTTCCCTGTCAACGGTGGCGATGATGCCCTGCACCTGTCCCAGTGCGAACATGCGGCCGAGCAGAGTGTAGCCGGCGTTGTGTCCGTGGCTTGACTCGTCCATGATGCCTCCCGGCTCATCGGTGAATGTCATGCCGTGGTCCACACGCATAGGCAGCTGCGGGTTCTCCTTCTCGAAGATGCGGCACAGTTCGATGATGTCGGCACGTCCGCCAAGGTGTGAAGCCTCGGTGAAGTCGCCGTTGGGGAAAATGTGGCATGAGCGCAGATGCACGAAGTGAGTGCGAGAAGCGAATTTCTTTGCCATCTCCACCACGTTGTTGTATGCACCGGCAGACAGCGAACCAGCACAGAAGGTGAGACCGTTGTGCTTGTTTGGCACAGCGTCAAGGAACCACTGTATGTCCTCCTCTGTGCGCACGATGCGTGGCAGGCCGAGAACCTCGATTGGCGGATCGTCGGGATGCACGCACATGTTCATGTTGTATTCCTCGCAGGTAGGCATGATAGCCTCGAGGAAATACTTCATATTCTCGCGGAGCTGTGCCTTGTCAATACCCTTGTAGAGGTCGAGGAAGTCGCGGAACTTCTGTATAGGCGCCTCGTCGTTCTCGCTGAAGTTGCCCGATACGAAGCCCTGTGTCTTGATGATGATATTCTCCACCAGCTTGTGCTCCATCTCAGGTGTCATGCTCTTGGCAAGCTCGTCGCACTCTGCCAGCACGTTGCGGCCCTGGCCCACACCGGCAGGGAACTCGAACTTCGCCCATTCCTCACGCGCACCGTCACGCTTCAGGATGTAGATGTCGAAGTATGCAAACTCGGCATAGTTGAAGTAAAGGTTGGTAGAACCGTTAGGATTCTCGTGGAAGAGGTCCGTGCGTGCCCAGTCGAGCACAGGCATGAAGTTGTAGCAGATGCAGTGTATGCCCTCAGCCGAGAGGTTTCGCAGGCTCTCCTTATATACCTCAATCTGGTGGTCGCGGTCAGGTCCGCCATATTTGATGGTCTCCACCACCGGCAGACTCTCCACCACGCTCCAGCGCATTCCATAACTCTCGATGTACTCTTTCAGTTCGTGAATCTTCTCGCGGGTCCACACCTCGCCGAGAGGTACATCGTGCAGGGCAGTCACGATGCCCTCCACACCAATTTGTTTCAGCATGGCAAGTGTAATCTTATCCTTCTTGCCAAACCAACGCCATGTTCTTTCCATTTTTTATTTTATAAAGTTTAGTGTTTAGTATGAGAGAACAGTCCAATGCAAGGACTGATGCAAAGTTATGAAAAAAAACTCAAACGCACTTGCTTTCTTGTTTCATTTCTTTTCAAAGTAGTTTCAAAAGGCCATGTCAGGCACCTTTCAACATGGTAATGAAGACAGGGAGACAATGTCAGAAACCCTTATTCTGCACAAATCGCTCATCGAATATTTTAGTTTTTACAATCAAGTGGCAAAGTTACAAATAAGTTTGCAAATACACAAGAAATCAAATGATTATTTCTATTGCGCAATTATATTCCATATATGACATTATAGTTATTATTCTTGCACTTTTTAGTTGTTTTCTTGTATAAGTAGTGGAAAAGCAGTAACTTTGCAACCGAAAAATAGTTGAAAACAAATAAAAAATGATTACAATCCGTGATTACAACAAGGTAGCCGTCATTACACCAGAAAGTGAAATCAGCTACCATGAACTGATACAAAACATACTGTCGTATGCTGAGATGCTGACGCCGAAAGAAGGAAAATTCAAGGCTGTCATATTGAGCGAAAACCGTGTGGAATGGATATACGCCTTCTTTGCCATCTGGCAGAAGGGAGGTATCGCCGTACCCGTTGACGCCACATCAACAGCATCAGACGTTGCATATATACTCAACGACTGCCGTCCCGACTACATCTTCGTGTCGGACGACAAAGCATCATTGGCACAAGAGGCCATCAGCATGGCAGGAGTAGAGATAAAGACATTCCCTATATCTTTCTCCGGAGCAAAGAAAGACATGCCCGTTGAGGAACTGCACTTCGGCAGTGACAATGCAGCATCGACAGCAAACGGAAAAGATGGTGAGATAGCCATGATTATATACACCTCCGGCACCACAGGGTCACCGAAGGGTGTGATGCTGTCATACGAAAACCTTGAGGCTAACATCAGAGGCGTGGCCGATGAAGTGCCTATCTTCAATGGAGAACGCCGCACGCTGATATTGCTGCCGCTACACCATGTGCTGCCACTGATGGGAACTGTTATTGCACCTATCACACGCGGATGCGGCGTAGCCATCTGCACATCACTGTCAGGTCCTGACATCATGTTCATGCTGGAACGCGGAAAGATAGCCATCATGGTGGGTGTGCCCCGACTGTGGCAGACGCTCTACATGGGTATCATGAAGAAGATAGACGCATCACCCGTGACACGGGCATTGTTCAATATGTGCAAAAAGGCGAAGAACCGCCGTCTGTCACGTTTTATATTCAGTGCCGTACACAAGAAAATGGGTGGAAACCTCGACTACTGCGTTTGCGGCGGTGCTGCCCTCGACAACGAGATTGGCGAAGGACTGAAAGCACTGGGACTGGAAGTGCTCGAAGGATATGGTATGACAGAGATGGCTCCTATCATTGCCTTCACACGTCCCGGCGACTATATACCAGGATGCGCCGGACTGCCTCTGCCTTCCGTAGAATGTAAGATCGTTGACGGCGAACTGCTCTGCAAAGGCAACAATCTGATGATGGGTTACTACAACCGTCCGGAGGAAACCGCCGAGGTAATTGACAAGGACGGATTCCTGCACACCGGCGACCTTGCAGAGCTTGACGAGAAAGGACGTGTGTATATCACCGGACGCTCAAAGGAAATCATCGTGCTGTCGAATGGCAAAAACGTGCAGCCAAGCGAAATAGAATACAAGCTGGAGAAATATGAAGACAAGGTGAAGGAAGCCGCTGTGACACAAGACGGCGACCTGCTCCGCGCCATCATTGTGCCACATGAAGAATGGCTCGGAAACAAAACCGACGCCGAAGCAGAGGAGGCTCTAAAGCGCGAGGTGCTCGAACCATACAACCTAACCGTGGCAAACTATAAGAAACTGATGTCACTCAGAGTATATCGCGGTGAACTGCCACGCACGAAACTGGAGAAACTCCAGAGATACAAGTTGAAAGACCTGCTGGCATCATTCGGCAACAACAGCAACACGGAGTCTGTCAAGGCTGTGCAGCAAACAACGGAGGAAGGCACTACAACCTTCAATATCCTCAAGCAACATATAGAAAAGGAGAAGAAACTGACCGTCAACCCTGAGTCACACATCGAAACCGACCTGGCTTTCGACTCACTCGACAAGGTAAACCTGCAGGACTTCATTGAGGAACGCTTCAACATCACCATCAATGCTGACGACATGGCCAACTACAAGAATGTCGGCGCCATGGCGGACTTCATAAACGGAAAACTGGAAAAGGACAGCGAAGATGCAGAGCCACAATCCTTGAAAGAGAACACTGAAGGCAACTCCTCACTCTTCACCTCGCGTGCATCCATCACCCTGCCGAAGTCTGCATTCACACATCCTCTGATATCCAAGGCATTCACCGGTTTCTGCCGCATGCACAACAGTCTTGTGGTCAAGGGTACGGAAAACATTCCGCAGAACGGACCATTCATCCTCGCGCCCAACCACCAGAGTTTCCTCGACGGACCATTAGCCATGGCAGGAATAAAATGGGGTGACATAAAGAACTACTACTTCTATGCCACGGAGGAACACGTGCAGGGCAGCCTGCGCCGCTGGTTCGCCGCACACCATAATATAATACTGATGGAGCGTCGCAACCTGAAGAACTCCATCGTGAAGATGGCTGAGGTGCTGCGTGCCGGAAAGAACATCGTGATATTCCCAGAGGGCCGCCGCACAAACACTGGAGAGCTAGGCGTATTCAAGAAGACCTTCGCCATACTGTCGCAGGAACTTCAGGTGCCTATAGTGCCAGCCTGCATACGCGGTGCCTACGATGCATTGCCACGTCAGCGCACATTCCCGTCAACGGCTCACATAGAGATAGAATACCTTCCACCGGTAACTCCTGATGCTGCGCAGACACCTGAGGAACTTGCCGAACTGGTGAAGCAGCGCATAAATGAATGTGGAGTGAAAGTACAAAAGAAGTGATTAATACGACAGTATTAACGAACGAAAAAACGATAGCTTTTAAATAGCATCGTAATATGATAGCTTTTACCGTGTAATATGATAGGTATTACAGTGTAAAAGCTATCATATTACATTGTAATACCTATGCTTTTACGATGCCCTATGTAACGCATTGGTAATCAACATAGTCCGGAGGAAACAAAAAACGGGTATCGCACGTTTTCGTGCGAAACCCGTTTTTCTTTGCCTTTAATGTTGTTTTTTACTATTTAGCAAGATTGATGGTCAACGCATTGTCTGCATTCACATGCTGGCGTTGCCCCACATAATTATACATTATGCTGTTTATAAGGTCTGATGCACGGCGATAGGGACCGTCCTTCTGCTGTCGCAGGGTGTTCACCTTGGCAGCATTATACATCAGGACATGGCGTATGTAACGGTCTGTAGCCTCCATGCACTCGGTGTATATTTCTTTAGGCTTATGCCCTGTTTCGTCACCTGCCGCCAACGCACACAATGCTTTGTTGTATGACGTGGCAAGGTATTGGTAAGCATCTGTCAAGTCTGTCTTGACACCCGGCAGACGCGGCACATATACCTGCACCATATAACGCAGGCGGTCCATCTCGCGCGAAGCCAGTTCGCTGGTAGGCCATTGCGTTGGTTTGTTGCCAAACAGCGTCGCTGACGTCACACGCATCTTGCCTGTCTTCATGTTGAGCGACAAACGACGGTAAGGACTGGGGAAACCAGCCAATGAACCTGTCGAAACGTCTGTCAGCTTACCATGCAATGTCTCCACGTCTGTCACCGACTGTGTGTGGTAGTGGCCTGTCAACACGAGGTGTATGCCAGAGCGCGTCAGCGTTTCCTGCACCTTCTTTATATTAGGCAGTCCCTTTACATTCTTCTCCATATTCGTCATGGCAGTGGGTGCAAAGTAATCCTCCTGGTTGTGGTGCTGCATCATCTGATGGTGCGACATGGCAATCACCAGACGACCGTCACGCTTTGCTTCTCCACTCACGCGCTCTATCCAGTTCAGCGTAGGCTGGAACAGCCTTCCGTGCACATAGCGCGACTTCATGCGGTTGGAGATGTTGGTATTGATGCCTATAATAGCCAAACCAGGCACGGGATAGACTATGTATGAACCTGTAACGCTGTCAACAGACACTGCCTCGTCATAACCGAAATCACGGTAGATGTCACGAAACTCTTGTTCGGTAACCGAAGGCACACGCTCGGATTTCGTTCCATAGTATTTGTATGCCAATGGGTTTTCCATATCATGGTTGCCCGGTATGACATATACCTTTGTGCCTACAGCCTCAACCTCCTTGAGGCGACGCGCCACATAGTCATGCGATACCCGCTCGCCGTCTTTCGTAAGGTCGCCTGGAACCAGCAGCAACTGCGGTTTCTCCCTGATGGCAAGGTTGACAAAACTGTCGAAGAGCTGCTGGCTGGACTCGTTGACCTTGAGGTCGCGCTGCAGCGAATTGAGGAAAGCTTCGCCGTATGGCAGGTCGAAAAGCGACTTCTCCATAACGTGAGGATCACTCATCACCATCATCGACACTTGTTGTGCACTGGCAGCGAGAGCCACCCACGAAGCAAGAATAAAAAGTATTTTCTTCATCGTCAATAAATGTATTTGGTCTTTTGCAAACGCAAAATTACACATTTTTCCTCTCATCACCAAAATATTCTGCTTCATTTCTTTGCTCATTAAAGGAATTATTATTAACTTTGCAGTCGGAAAGGGGGAGCGAAAGGTGAAAGGTGAAAAGAGCCCCACCCCTGACCCTCCCCAGTAGGGAGGGGGGCGAATGAAAGGTGAAAGGTGAGAGGTGAGAAATGTATTACTAAAAAGATGCCCTGATAGTTAAATGGATATAACAAGGCTCTCCTAAAGCTTAGTTCCGAGTTCGATTCTCGGTCGGGGTACCAGAAATACATCGTACTAAACAATACACTTAAAATATCACTGCTTATGAGAAGGTTCATGCCTTTACGTTATGTTGTGCCGGCACTGATGTTGTCGGCATTTGTTGATTTAACATGCAACGCACAGCCGTCACGCAATGATTTCAATGCCAATGCCGCCGTGTGTGGAGACAACTACTACGCCTATCCCGAGCCTGTGGGAGTCACCCTGACACCTGCGCCAAAGGGATACAAGCCTGTATATATGAGCCACTATGGCAGACATGGTTCCAGATGGCTCATTGGCCGCACCGTATATGACAACGCATGGCAGGTATTCAGCGAAGCAAATGATTCCAACCAACTTACTCCTTTGGGACAGCGACTAATGATGCAGCTCGACACACTCAGACAATGGGCACACGGACGCGACGGCGAGCTGACACCGCTTGGAGCACGCCAGCATCGTGGCATTGCCCGCCGCATGTATGAGAACTTCCCAGAGTTGTTTACCGATGGAGGAAAGATAGAAGCACGCAGTTCTGTAGTGGTGCGCTGCATACTGTCCATGACCAACGAACTGACAACACTGCAAGGCTTGTCGCCAAACCTGAAGATGGACATCGACGCTGCAGCCGTTGACATGGCTTTCATTAACAATAAAGAGAAAAGAAACACACCTAACTCCAACGCAAGAGACCTGGTGAATGCTTTCCGTGAACGTCATTTCTCTCCAGTACGTTTCCTCAACAGCGTATTCAAGAGTGAGGACTACTGGCGCAAGAAGATAGAGCACCCGTCACGTTTCGTCATAGACAACGTATGGCAGTTGTATGCCGGCATGCAGGGACTTGAACCCCAATGCAGCGTTGACCTCTCCCCATACCTCACCGCAGATGAGAAATACGGCATCTGGTTGATTAGGAATGCGGAGTGGTACACCTCACACGGACCTTCCACAGACATTGAAACACATCACATGCAACGGCAGCACCTTCTGCTGAGCAATATCGTTGCAAAGGCAGACTCTTGCCTCGCCATGATTGAGAACAATGCTGAAGAACCCGTGACTGCATCACTGCGTTTCGGACATGAGGTGACGCTGATGCCGCTGGCATGCGTTCTCAACCTCAACGGCTACGGCACACATTACGACGACCTTGAGCAACTGGAACAAAAGGAATGGTATTCATACCGTGTGTTCCCCATGGCCAGCAACATCCAGATTATCTTCTTCCGCAAGCCAGGCGCCGACACTCTCGTCAAGGTAATGCTCAATGAGCATGAGGCCACCATGCCGCAGCTCACTCCTGCATACGCCGGAATATATTACAAGTGGAGCGATGTGCGCAGTTACATGAAGAAGAAGATTGAGGAATATAAAATACAATAATACAATGAAAAGACCTTTGTTTTGTGAGATATGCCCCTTCACCTACCGTTTGTCGATAGAGAAGGAAATCATGAAACGCAACATCAGCGACCTTATGGCGGGAATACGTTTCGCCAAGGAGCGCACCGACGAACAACTGCCTTTCATGGTATATCGCCACAATTCACTGATACGCCGCCGACTGGGCAACGTGGATATGCAGTTGCAAGAAAACAAGGCGACGAACCTTGCGCTTGCCGTCAGCCACATCGACGGCGTACTGATTCGCCCTGGTGAAACTTTCTCGTTGTGGAAACTCGTCGGGCGCACCACCGCATCGCGCGGTTACAAGGAGGGGCTGACCATAGCGAAGGGCAAGCCCGGCAGCGGTATAGGCGGCGGACTGTGCCAGTTGTCGAACCTCATACACTGGATGGTGCTGCACAGTGACCTGACCATTACGGAGCATCACCACCATGACGGTCTGGACCTCTTTCCAGACCACGGCCGTCAGATACCTTTCGGCACAGGCACCAGCATTTCATACAACTATCTGGACTATCGTTTCCGCAATGATACGGAGAATACATACCAGCTGTTTGTAAAGGTGGACGGCGAATACCTGTGTGGCGAACTGCGCTCTGTGTCAACACTGGAGCATAGCTTCCACATATATGCCGAGGGCGAACACTTCGTCCGCGAGGGCGATACGATATATCGCAACGGACAGGTATATCGCGACACCATAGACCGCGCCACAGGAGAACACATAGACCGCCAACTCATACGAACCAACCACGCCAAGGTGATGTATCCTATGGAGATTGAAGGTGAAAAGTGAAAGGTGAAAAGTAGAAGGTGAAAAGTAAAAGATAAAGGTCGAGAATATAAAAGTGCGACAGATTTAGGGACTGTTCCCTGGGTCTGTCGCACTTTGCGTTTGTTGTCGCAAACTCTCAGTATGAAAAACACGAAAATAATTCCACACCACAGTTTCATGTTGTAATTTTGCACTCAGAAATCAGAAACATTTCTTCAAGTAAAATAACAAACTAAAAAGAATACAATTATGAAACTTACACTCATTTTCATCATCGCTGCATTATTCATCGCTATCAACGCTGTAATAGAATCCATCAAGAGAAGCTTACGCGAGATGGAGGAGTACCAAACTATAGACATGGCCAATTATTCCTTCAGCGTATGGTATGACATGGGTCGTGTAATACGATGATATACCGCTGACAATCTTTCTTTTTTAACCTATACCGTAAAAAACACACTAAAACACTAACACAACAGGGAGCGTGGTCTTTCATCCAAGAGGAAAGAACCACGCTCCCAATCGTTTTATAGTCTTATTCGCTAATGTTTTTTTTGCGAAAGATTATCCCTGATTTACTTGTTCTGCGAAGTGACAAACATCTTGCGTCCTTTCTCCACCACAATGCCGTTGTAGCCATTGGCCACCGGCTGCCCCTGCAGATTGTACTGTATGCCGTTCTGCATCTTTACCGTTTCACCGCTCACCTGCTTCACTGCTGTTGTCTCGGCAGCCTTGCGCAACTGCGCATGCACATAGTAATAGGCAGGCTTGGCCTGACAGTTGGCATCATACATCAGCGGCTTGTTCTGGCGCCATGAGTGGTTGTCTGATATTCCCCATACCATCAGCGTAGGGCAGTTGTCGTTGCGCAGCCATACACGAGCGATGGAAGCATATTCCTTTGCCTGTGTTTCCAGTGCATTGGCGGCTGATGGATTGGCAAGGGCTATGTCGAGTTCAGTGATGATGCAGTTCAGTCCGAGCGGAGCATAGCGCTGAATGTTGTTCTCCAGTTTGAGGGTGTCGAGCTGTCCTGTGGTGAGGTGGCACTGCAGTCCGCAGCCGTCTATAGGGCGGCCTGATGCCTGCAGGCGCTTCACGAGGTTGAAGTAAGCCTCCGCCTTTGAACTGCCCATGAACTCCACGCCGTAGTCGTTGATGTAGAGTTTTGCCGACGGGTCTGCTTCGTGTGCCCATACGAAGGCGGAGTCGATGAACTCCTCACCAATGTATGTTGCCCATATCGACGGGCGCAACTTGTATGAGCCGGGTGTGGTGCGCACGATGCTTTGGTCGTCATCAAGCACTTCGTTGACCACATCCCACTCGCGTATCTTGCCCTTGTACTTGCCCACTACATTATATATATGGTTCTTCAGTATGTCGAGCAACTCGCGGCGTGTAAAACCGTTGTTGTTCTTCTTTCCGTCAGAGCTGACCCACGATGGCACCTGCGAGTGCCACGCCAGCGTATGTCCGCGCACCTCCTGCATCTTGCGGTCGGCAAGCCACATGATGGCATCCGAACCACCGTATGAGAAATAGTTCTGTGACGGTTCGGTGGCATCAAACTTCATCTCGTTTTCGCCCACGATGATGTTGAACTCACGTCCTACTGCCGTAGTGGGAGCCACATTGTCGTTGCCGAGGTTATAGCGGTAACTTGCCGCAGCCACACCGATGTTCTTTCCGAGTTTGTCGGCGTATGTGCGCAGCGGTGTGTTGTCTTTCTTGTCTGCGGTGATGTCTTCGTCTGGATATATTATCTCTGCTGTCTCGCCGCCGATGTCGTCGTCCTCCACATAGTTTGGATTGTCGTCAAGCGACGTAACCCTTGCCACCACCGTAAACGTGCCGTCGTCTGCCACGCGCTGCTCTGTAGTGAAGGTATAGCGCTTCGGATAGCGCACGTCAAACGTGATGCCGTCAACCGGTTCTGATGAGCATGAGAGCAATACTATCTCGTCGTTGATGCTCAACGCTGCATCATCGGCAAGCACCAGCTTCAGGCGCGGGGCAGCATCTGACGTCTGGAAGTCCTGCGTCACGTTGCTTGCGGCCAGCGTGCCGTTCACCTTAACCATGCTGTGCTCCTCTGCCGAGCGGGCGTTGATGGTGATATACGACTTCGGGTGCAGCGTGAGTTTCACGCCCTTGCTTGTCGTATAGTCAGCAAATGTCAGCGTATCATATCCTTCGGTGCCGGGCTGCAGGTTGCCATACAGTTCGGTGGTTGCCGCAATACTTCCGTTACCGCCGAGGCGTGCGCCCTCTGCCACCATCACCGAACCAGTGTTGCCTGTGGCACCGCTCTTCTTTCCTGCCTCAGCGGCAGCGGCATCGTTGCATACAAGCAGCGCACCGGCATTGACCGTCACGCCGCTGCTGATGTTGTTTTCATTGCCCGTTATGGTGTATGTGCCCTTGCCTTCCTTGATAAGTCCCACCTTGTTGCCTGAGTTCGACGCATATATCTTTCCGGCAAGCACGGCATCAGTGTTCTTGCCACCCACCACATAGTAGGAGTTGGCACTGCTGTTCTTGTAATAGCCTCTTATCTCCGCACCTTCCTCAAGTTGCAGCTCACCGATTTTGAAGCCGCGCGTGCCTGATTCTGCCGCGAGCGTGGTGCCGCTGTGCATCACCAGGGCACTGTTCGCAAACAGTGTGTTGGGACGTGCCTGCTCCTCATTGTCGGGTGTGAACGTTCCGCTGCTAAGCAATAGACCGTAGAAACCGCATGTACTTATCACCTCCTTGTATGGATATACATGCACCTCGCCGGTCATCTTCGACCAGTCGGGATAAGTGGTACCCTTGCTGGCTTGTGTTCCTATGTAACTTCTCTCGCCGCCGGCATAGATGTTAAGCGTACCCTCACCAGCCACCTTGCTTGTCCACTGCGAGTAGCGCGATGTCTTGACGTTGACCGTCACGCCTGCCGGTATGTAGAGGTCCTTGTCGATGGTAGAGTAATTGCTTGAGGTGTTGTTCACGCAGTAGTCGAACACCCCGCCGTCTGTCGCCTCGGTATAGTCGTCAAACTCGCCCACAAGCTGTATGTCGTCAAGGTAATAGTCATAAACACCACTGTGTATGCCCAGTCGCAGTGCTTTCGATATGTTGCCGTCAGATGCAGCCGCCAGGGCGTATGTCCTTGTCTGCCATGTACTTTTGTCACCCTGAAGGGGATAGCCTTCATCGCGGTACAGCTCGTCATCGCCGAGGAATACAGTGAACTGCTTGTAATCATTGACATCGCCATAATTACGATAGAAGCGGCACCTGACGGAGGTGTAGCGGCTTGTCAATGCACTGCCTGCGACATCACCGGGAACGGTGAACTCCGGATTGCAGTTCCAGTTCTTCAGCACAACGTGCAGCACCTTGTTGCCGGCATTGGTCGGGTCTGCCTCCACCGTAGCGGTGGATAACTTATTGGTGCTACCAAACCTATACCACATGGTCCATGTGGTGCCGATTTCATAGTCTTCAAAATCACACACTGTCAGCGGTGCGGCCTCCGCGCCTGTCATTGCAATGACGCTGAGGAGAAACGAAATAATTCTTTTTTTATATATCATAATTCTAATTGTTTGCAAACAGTTTTTTTCTATTGAAGTGCAAAATTACAACATCTTTCTGACATTTCCCTACTTTCTTCTGTTATTTATAATACTTATGGTGTTTTTTCCACATTTTTCAAGGGATTTCCACCTTCCACTTTTTATTTTCCACATTTCATTAAGTTTCAAGCGCTTATATCTGCCGCATACCATAAACATGGTATAAAATACCATACAAGATGCCATATACATGGGATTTCACAGTATGGGAAAAAGCAGTAATTTTGCACTTGTAAATCAGAAACGTACACAAAAACAAGAAGAAGATGCAGAACGTAAAACGAATGTGCTGTTGCAGCACAAAGTAAAAAAAGCAACATCAACAACACAAACAAACAACATTCACAAACATTATAAATTAATAAGGAGGAAAAATCATGAACAAGAATATTTTTACAATAGCTACATTGGCTCTGACATTCGCACTCAACATCAACGCTCAGAGCGAGAAGGTAAACATCAAGGTTTCTAAGTCTATCCGCCCATTGGTGGAGAAACTGGTAGAGGAATACAAGAAGGACAATGCAGGTGCAGACTTCGAGTTCGTAAGTGCCAAGGCTCAGGATGCAGAGGGTGGCATACAGTTCACCACCGGCGATGAGCAGGCTGTGTCGTTCGCACGTCTGGCAGTGCTGCCAGTGACCACCAAGGACAGCGAGGCCGACCAGCTGCTTCACGATGCCCACCTGAACTCAAAGAAACTCAAGAACCTCTTCTTCGTGAAGGACGAACTCGAAGACGAGGACCGCAAGGAGACAAAGGCAGAGAAGGCCGTCCACATCTACACAGGCAACTCACAGCAGTCGGCATCGCGTGCCTATGCTGCACACTTCAGCCATGAAGCCAGCGACTTCAAGGGCAAGAAGATTTCAGGCGACGACAGCTTCCTCAACACCGCCATCAGCCGCGACCCGCTGGGCGTGACCATCAACTCTCTCTCAAACGTCTATGACCTTAACAGCCGTCAGGTGCGCAGCGATCTTGCCATTGTATCGCTCGACGTTGACAAGCAGAGCCGTCAGGTGCTGGAGCAAGGTGGTCTTGACGAAATCATCGCACTGCTTGAGAAGCGTGAGATAGAGGAAATTCCTACAGCAAACGTAGGTTTGGCATACAATCACAGCGACAGCGCTGCAAGCAAGTTTGCACAGTGGGTGCTCGCACACGGCTCAGAGTATGTTCACCAGTACGGACTGCTGCAGCTGCCACAGAAGGAACTGGCAGCCCAGGCAAAGCGTGCAGAGCAGGAAAACAACATCCTGGCTTGCCTGTAAGCCTCTGACTACCGCCTGCAGACGGTACATACCACATAGATTTCTCAGCTACAAATTGTGCGAATTATACGAACCACCTCCAGATGATGAGGGTTCGTATAATTCGCACAAAACATTTTGTGATTTCAAGAAACATTAATGGTCTTTATTAATGACATTAACGATAAGAATCAATGGCATTCGGGACATGAGAATTAATATCCTACGCTCGCTTGTTACTTTGACCAGATGTATATTGACAGGATTTTGATGTTTACAAACATTTTTTTTGGTATTATTAGAATGTTTGGAAACATTTTTCGTAACTTTGCAGTGTGAACTTGTGATGAAAGGCATATATACAAATGAAAAAGACAATTATTATAATAACCACGGTTGTTGTCCTGCTGTTTGTGGTGGCTATGTGCATCAGCGGCAGGGCGAGGGATGAACGCTATGGTAAGCCTCAGGGCATGGATGCGGCAGCGGTGGATGGTGCGGGCAATGCTGCGCTGCCTGATTCTGTGGTGCGGCTGCTTATGGTGGTGATGCCTGACAGTGTGGCGCAGCAGTTGCTTGTGAGGAAGGCTTACGTCTGTTCCTATAACAAGGAGACACGGTGCCCTAACTGGGTGGCGTGGCATCTTACGGCGGAGCATACGGAGGGGCCTTGCAGAAGGGAGAGGTATTTTCATGAGGATGAGAGCGTGGCGGCTCCACGGGCTACCCTGGATGACTATCGCGGCAGTGGATGGACTCGTGGACATCTTTGTCCGGCGGGTGACAATAAGTGGGACAGGCAGGCTATGTATGAGAGCTTCTCGCTGACTAACGTGTGTCCGCAGGATGCCAAGTTGAACAATGGGTTGTGGAACAGTTATGAGATGGACTGCCGTCGCTGGGCAAGGATGTTCGGCGATATTTACATCGTGACGGGACCTTTGTTCATGCGCAGCAAGCAGCATGAAACGATAGGAAACAACAGTGTTGCCGTGCCGGAGGCTTTCTTCAAGGTGGTGCTGTGTCTGAGCGGCAAGCCGAAGGCATTCGGTTTCATTGCACGCAACGGCAGCGATGAGCGCAAGCAGGATATATATGTGCATAGCATTGATGAGGTGGAGCGCATCATGGGTATGGACTTCTTTGCTGCACTGCCTGACGATATTGAGAATGTCGTAGAGGCTGAGGCCGACATGGAGGCTTGGAGGTAATGCACAATGCATAATGCACAATGCACAATGCACAATTGGCTGCGCGCTGAAATAATGCACAATGCACAATGCATAATGCACAATTGTTCCATGCGGGAAAGTGAAGATTGAAGGATTGAAGAACCCCATGCAGACTGTATATGGTCAGTCTGTAATTCTATGTATGGAAGTATCAGATAATGAGAATGTTGTAAAAGCTATCATATTACGGTGTAATATGATAGCTTTTACCATGTAATATGATAGGTATTACGAAGCCATAGTTATCGACTATGAAATTGTACTGAAAAAAAGGATTCAGAGTCACCGGACGCTTCTGGTGACTCTGAATCAAAATACAATATCTTTTACTAACCAACCAACTTTTTCAATTCTTGATTCACAATGCACGATTGAAACTTTATTCCTTCCAACTTTATTCCTTATATCTCTGCGTCCTTTGAGTAGAACTCATAGACTGCCCTCTGTACGGTTTCCTCGTTCATGTTATTGATGAGCGTTGTCGTCGTATTTCTTCGGGTCGTCGCCATCCTCGTTAGGATACTGCCACATGACTATGTTTTTTCATCATTTTATGTCAGAATGGTTGCGACACGATGCCCATATTGCGACAGGTAAAAGAAAAGAGGCAGGAAACTATCATATTTCCTGCCTCTCTTATATTGTAATTGATGTTTCGCTTGTGCTCAACTACTTAGGTTATAATGACTTTTACTTGAAAGCGTCAAGTGCCGCAGTGGGCTTGCCGCCGTCAAAGCAGCCTTTCTTATAACCGCCGTTGTAGCCGTTGGGGGCTTCTGGCTCCCAGTAGAACAGTCCTGCGAGGTGTCCTGTTGCCTTGCCGTCGGTCATGAGCTTCGTGATGGCAGACTTGCAGGCGTCAGCCTGGTCGTAGTCCATGCCGAACTCTACCACCATCACGTCCTTGCCATAGGTGGTGTAAGCCTGCTGGATGTTGCTTACGGCAGAAGCTATGTAGTCAGACCATGAGTCGTTCTCAGGATAGAGAGATATGCCTATGATGTCATACTTACCGCCGTTAGTCTTCAGGTTTCCGAAGATGCGAGTGTAGAGGTTCCACTGGTTGCCGCTGTCGATGTGGACTATCACCTTGCTGTCAGGGAATACAGCCTTCACTGCATCATAGCCGGTATTGACGAGCGTGGCAAACTGCGCACCGTTGCTGTAGTAGCCACCGTAAGATACAATGTCGCCGCCTTCCTCTGCCTGGTACATCATGCCGTTGCGCGTCTCGTTGCCTATCTGCACCCATTCAGGCTCTATATTGTAAGCCTTGAGCTTGTTCATCATCGTAGTGACGTGGCTTGACAATGCCGCCTTCAGCTGGTCGAAGGAATAGTCCTTCCATGCTGCAGGCATCACCTGGTTGGCAGGGTCAGCCCATGTATCAGAGAAGTGGAAGTCTATCATCAGGCGCAGGCCCAGCGCATTGGCGCGGCGTGCCTTGACGAGCACGTCGTCCATGTTGTTCCAGCCGTCGGTAGGGTTTACCCACACACGCAAGCGGATGGAGTTCACGCCACAGTCATCCTTCAGCAGCGTCATCAGTTCCTTCTCGGTACCGCCCTGGTTATAGAACTTCATGCCCTCTGCCTCCATCTGCGTTACCCAGCTTACGTCGGCACCCTTAGGGAATGTGGTGCGGTCTATTACAACAGGAGTCTCAGGTGTCACGTTAGAGAGGTCGGTCTTTGGGTCGTCAGCATCAGAGCAGGCGGTCAAAGCCAAAACCAGTGAGAGACCCACCCCTGCCCTCCCTGTGAGGGAGGGGGAGCAGAATGTCTTTACCGCTTGTGATATCTTATTATATAATGTCTTCATATTTTATTTAATTGTTTTGTTCCCCCTCCCT
>JAEEHW010000122.1 GCA_016281055.1 Prevotella sp. | reverse complement strand
TTCAGTGAATTTACTCAGTAATTTCACTGAATTTACTTTTAATACCCTATCAGGTTATAATGAATTTGGTTAGCTTTGCAAATGAATTTGGTCAGTTTAGCGTATGAATTGTCTGTAAAATTCATTACATGTGTTTCCCTGTCTGACACATGGAAAACAAAAAAGCCTGCGGGCATTTCTGCTCGCAGGCTTGTATGGTTGAATAATTCTTTTTTTATTAGAAGTTGTAGTAGAAACCGAACTGAAGTGCGTTTCCGTTTACGTTCAGACCAAATCTTGAAGCGCCACCATAGACATCATCACTCTTCTTCATATATCCTAAGTATCCTGTAGTAGCTACGAAACTGATTTTGTCTGAAGCCTTGAATGCAATACCAGGACGAAGACCGATGTGGAATATAGAACCAGACTCATTGAACTTCTCGTATGGGTCGACAATGTCGTAGTTTGCTATAGCGAAACCTACGCCGCCATCAACGAAGAATGAAACGTTTCCGCTTTTAGCAAAAGTGTAACGAGCATAAGGAGCGATGAAGAATGATGTACCTGTAGCATCGTAAGTTGCTTCTGTTACTCCTGTAGGTATTCCGTGTGCATCATATGTGATTTTGCCGTCTTCCTTCAGCTTGTTTGCCATAGAGAAACCAATCTGTGCGCCGACAGCCCAATTCTCGTTGATGTTATAGCCTACCTCAGGTGCGATAGAGAATGTCATCTGTGAGTCAGCATCCTTGTTTGCTTTGTTGAAGTCAAGACCGAGCTGACCACCGATGTACCACTGTGCGTTTGCAGAAACAGCTGCTACAGCCATAACTGCAATCATAAAAATCTTCTTCATAATTTTCTTTTGTTTATCACTTTTTGATTAATATAAAATTTTGTTTATCACTTTATGAGGCTTCAAATAGCCAACTTTTGTTTTCGAATGCAAAATTATACTCTTTCCAACATTTGGCGAAAACTTTTAACAGAAAAATGCGTTTTCTGTGCTGTATTCTTGATATAGGTCAGTGGCGGTTTTTGTGAAAAGGTACGGAAATGTTGTGTTAATATACAGATATCTGATAATGAATGTACCAACCGCTGGTATGGTGTGTACCTGCAGTTGGTACCATTGCTACCTGTTGTTGGTACTGTTGGTACCAACTGCAGGTATTATTTCGGTACTTCCTCAATGGTGAGTTTGCGGTTTGAGTTGTCTGCCAATACCTGGTTTACTATCTGTGTTATCTGCTGCTTCAGTTCGTTGATGAAGGTGCCGGCATCGTATTTCTGATGCTCTATGTCGCGCAGTTTCTTCTCCCAGATGCCAGTCAGTTCGGGTGACTTTAGCAGTTCCTCGTGAATGAGGTCGATGAGTGCTATGCCTGTCGGCGTAGCCACGATGCGCTTGCGCTCACGTTTGATGTAGCGGCGCTTGAACAGAGTCTCGATGATGTTGGCGCGTGATGACGGGCGGCCTATACCGTTCTCCTTCATTGCAGCACGCAGTTCCTCGTTGTCAACAAACTTGCCAGCCGTTTCCATGGCACGCAGCAACGTGGCCTCTGTATAATAAGGTGGCGGTGTGGTCTGCTTCTCTGTCAGTGTGGGTGTGTGCGGACCGCTCTCGCCTTTTACGAATGACGGCAGTGTCTTTTCTTCGGTTTCCTCTTTCTTTCCGTTTTCTTCGTCAGTGTTCTGCGGTTCGGCTTTCTTCGCTTTTTCAAAGACCACGCGGTAGCCCGGTTCCAGTATCTCCTTACCCGTAACCTTGAACTTCACGTCGCCGGCCTGTCCCTCAACCGTGGTAGTAGAGAATTTGCAATCGGGATAGAACACGGCGATGAAGCGCCGCACCACGAGGTCATACACGTTGCGCTCCATGTCGGTAAGTCCGGCAGGCACAATGCCCGTGGGGATGATGGCATGGTGGTCGGTCACCTTCGAGTTGTCAAACACTTTCTTGCTCTTTGCGAGGGGCTTGCCGCCGATGGCACGTATGAGGTCAGCGTATGGGCGCTCACCGGCAAATTGCACCTTGAACACGCCGTTCAGTGTCTGCGGGCATTTCTTATATATGTCGTCGGTAAGGTACTGTGTGTCAACACGCGGATAGGTGGTCACCTTCTTCTCATACAGGCTCTGTATGATGTTGAGCGTCATCTCTGCCGTGTATGAGAATTTCTTGTTGCACTCCACCTGCAGCGATGTTAGGTCGAAGAGCTGCGGCGGAGCCTCCTTGCCGTTCTTCTTCGTTACGCCGGTCACCTCAAACGGCTTGTCCTTTATCTCCTCGAAGGCGGCCTCGCCTTCCTCCTTTGATGTGAACTTGCCCTTTGTGGCGGTAAACAACGTGTCACGATATATTGTTGACAATACCCAGTAGGGTTCCGGCTTGAAATTGTCTATCTCCTTCTGCCTGTTCACGATGATGGCAAGCGTAGGCGTCTGCACACGGCCTATCGACAGCACACTGCTACCGTCGTTGGTGCGCTGGCGGTTGTCGCGGTATTTTATGGTATAGAGGCGCGTGGCGTTCATACCCAGGAGCCAGTCGCCGATGGCACGCGACAGTCCGGCAAGATACAGCGGTTCATACTCCTTCTGGTCTTTCAGCGTACTGAAGCCCTCCTTGATGGCATCCTCCGTAAGCGATGAAATCCACAGGCGCTTCACCGGACACTTCACGCCGGCCTTCTGCATCACCCAGCGCTGTATCAGTTCACCCTCCTGGCCGGCATCACCGCAGTTTACGATGCTGTCAGCCTGTTTGAACAGTTTCTCCACCACGGCAAATTGCTTCACGATGTGGTCTTGCTCTATGAGTTTGATGCCGAAGCGTGTGGGTATCATCGGCAGCGAGCCCAGCGACCAGTGTTTCCACATCTCCATATAGTCGTTGGGTTCCTTTAGCGTACACAGGTGACCGTACGTCCATGTCACCTGATATCCGTTTCCTTCTATGTATCCGTCGCGTGAGGTTGTGGCTCCCAGCACTTTGGCTATGTCACGCGCCACGCTCGGTTTCTCTGCTATGCAAACAATCATTTCTTTTCAATTCATAATTCATAATGCACAATGCACAATTACCATGCGGCAGCCAATTATGCATTATGCATTGTGCATTGTGCATTGTGCATTATACATTATGCAAAGTTACAACTTTTTGTCCAAATGACAAAGTAGATGTCAAAAAAACAATTGTTGCAAATACCCAAATATGGTTAATGCATACAGACTTTTTACAGAAACGCGATGATTATTTACTCATTTTTAGGCATTGCGTATGTTGCTAAATCATAGTATCTTTGCACCGCATTTTTAACAGGTGTGTGAAAGATAAAAAAGTGTTAGTTCAACATTAATAAAATAAATAATAGAAACAGAAATCAAGAAGATGAAAAAAACTTTATTCTCAATGGTGGCAGCTGTCATGCTGTTCTCAGTGTTTACATCATGCTCAAGCGATGAAGATGTCGTAGAAGACAAGTTCACCGCACAGACATTCAACACATGGAGCAAGGTGGTGTTTGGCTACGGCAGCATGTTTGATGCAGGCGAGACACTGAATGTAAGCGACAGCAAGGCAACATTCCACTCCGACACATGGGGCGACGGCACATTTACTGTCAGCGAGCTCAAGAAGAATGCCGACGGCAGCTATAGCCTCATCGGCAGCGGCACCATCACGATGGCAGGCCACGGAGGTGCCAAGGACTACGAGGCCACCATTACAGGAAACATTGCCAACAGCGCTCAGACATTCACCATCAGCATCCCGTCAGTCATGGGCGGCACTGTGCTCAACATCACTGTCGGTGAGATGCCTGTGGCTGCCGCTATCGATGGCACATACAAGGGTGGCACATATGTCAACAGTAAGTATTTCCAGCACTATCAGCCAACGGCAAACGAGAAGGTGGTCATCAAGGCCAACGATGCTCTCGATGCCGCCAGCCTGAGCTACACATCAGAGACATGGGGCGCATTCACATTCGAGACCGTCAGCGTGACAAAGAACAATGACGGTTCATTCACTCTCTCTGCCGAAGGCAAGACTCTCATGCCGGGCATGAGCGGCGAGTCAAAGGAATATGCTGCAACATTCGAAGGCACACTGGCCGACGGTGCCCTTGTGGCAACATTCTCTGTCCCAACCGTGATGGGTGGAACAACTGTTTATTTCAATGCGGCAGACTTTGACGAGGTTCTCGCAGAGTCACAGAGCGAATGAGAATGATGAATATACGCAAACAACTATTAAACGTGCTGGGAATGGTCTCGCTTGCGGGACTGTTCCCAGCCTGTGATGTATTGGAAGGCGCATACGACAGTCCTGAGGTAGCAGTGCAGGAAGGGCAGTACTATATTGATGCCACCGACTACGCCAAGTGGGTTTACATCAACCTGCACACCCCCACGCCCACCATCACCACGTCAACCATAAACATAGATGACCTGACGGAGACCGGTGTCCCTGAGCAATGGGACATTGCTCAGCACCGCTATGACGTGAAGACCAACGGAGCGGCAGTTATGATGACAGACTATCACAGCATAGAAGAACTGGAGGCTGCCGGACTGCCCATGGGCGGGAATTGGATAGAAGATGAGGAGAGCGAACAGTCTGTCACCATCGACATGTCACACATGATGGAGGGCTGGCTCACCTATGCCCCAGGACACAAGAACACGGAGATAGGCAAGTGGGTGGAAGTTGACACCAGTAACATGCCGCCCAGCTACACCATGCACGACAACGTGATGCTGCTGCGCCTTGCCGACGGCACATACGCCGCCATTCAACTTGCCAACTTCATGAGCACAGATAGTTATCAGATAAAGGGATGGATGACCGTGAACTACAAGTACCCGATGTTTGAGAAATGAAGAAGATATATGTCATATTTGCAGCCGTACTGCTTTCCACCGGTGCGGCGTATGCAGAAAACGAGTCAGACGACTGCGTAACGTGGAACAAAGACCCGCTCGGGCTGGAGACGGTTGTGGTAACAGCCACCCGCACTCCGAAGCCGCTCCTCGACATTCCCGTGGTGACACGCGTGATAACGGCAGACGACATACAGAAGGCAGATGCCACCAATATCAAGGACATGCTGCAGCAGGAAATCCCTGGTTTGGAGTTCACTTATTCCATGGGGCAGCAGGTGCTCAACATGGGCGGCTACGATGGAAACAACATACTCTTTCTCGTAGATGGCGAAAGGATGGCGGGAGAATCAATGGACAATGTTGACTTCTCGCGTCTCAATCTCTCCTGCATCGAGCGCATAGAGATAGTGAAGGGTGCAGCCTCCACACTCTACGGTTCATCGGCAATGGGCGGGGTCGTCAATATCATAACAAAGGGACCTTCCGACAAATGGGCTGCCAATGTGAACAGCCGCTATGAGGGAGCCACCAAGGAATGGCGCCACGGTGCGAGTGCTGACTTCAATATCGGCCGACTTAACTCGCTGACCACATTCCAGATGACTGATGCCAAAGCCCTTGACCTTGGCGAGAACTCATCGCTCCCTACTTATGGAGGCAAATCATATAATGTAAAAGAACGCCTGACTTGGAAACTGTCAGATGCGCTGAAGTTGACAGGCAGGATAGGATACTTCTTTCGTGAGAGGGAGTCAGGCACTGTGAGCCATGAGCGCTACCGCGACGTGAGTGACGGACTGAAGTTAAACTGGAAAATCAATGCTCAGCAAGACCTTGAGGTGGCATACAGCTTTGACCAGTACGACAAGTCAGACCTGAACATGCTTACAGACAAGGATATCCGCGACTATTCCAACCGTCAGAATATATGCCGTGCGCTATATAACCTTCACATGCCGTCATGGAAATCGCAGTTCACAGCAGGAGCAGACTACATGAACGACTATATGATGACATATCAGTTTTCTGAGGACAACAACCACCGCTCGCAAAACAGCTGTGACATCTTTGCACAGTGGGACTACACTCCCTCCGACCACTGGGACATCATAGGCGGACTGCGCTACGACTATTTCTCTGCCGCAAAGAAAGGCAGACCTACGTGGAAGTTGGCGGCCATGTATAAGACTGGCAAGCACCAGATACGTGCTTCATACGCTTCTGGTTTCCGTGCTCCATCGCTCAAAGAACTCTACATGGACTTCTTCATGGGCGGTATATTCATGATTTACGGCAATACCGACCTGAAGTGCGAGACCAACCATAACTTCTCTCTGTCATGGACTAACCACGGTTCAGTAAGCGACAATCTCAAGTATTGTCTTACTGCAACGGGCTACTATAATTTCTTCAACAACTACATTACCACAGCAACTGTGCAGCGTGACGGAAAGACTGCTCAGATGTATACCAACATCGCCAACCAGCAGATAGCAGGGGTGGATGCCAGTGTGCAACTGCACCACCAGAACGGTATAGGTGCAAAGGTATCATACGCTTTCACAAAGAACATAGTGAAGAAAGGACAGCCCGACCTTACGGCGGCTCGCCCACATTCCCTGACATGGCGAATAGACTACGACCGTCAGTTTACTGAGAAATACGGTCTTTATGTGGCTTTGTCGGGACGTTTCCTGTCGGCGGTTGACGTAACGGAATACGCATCCACAGAACTGGATGAGATGACCAAGACGCATTATGATGGTTATTCTATCTGGAAGTTGAGTCTGTCACAGAGAATACTAAAAGGTATCAATATCAACTGTGCCGTGGACAACCTCTTCAACTACAAGCCAGATAATTATTATGCGAACTCACCAGTCACCCTCGGAACCACACTGACGGTCGGGGTGTCAATAGACTTGCAGAAGCTATTCTGAGGATTAACCGTTAAGTAGTGTCTTAACTCCTTAAAAACACATTAATTCATGAGAAAGATAAGATTGAAGAAAAAGTATATATTCCTTGGCATACTGGCTGTGATTCTTGTCACAGCCTTTGCCGCATTCTGGCGTTCTATGTGCGGCCGCACGGATATCGCCTTCGTCAACTATCAGGTAATTACGATGGGCGAGATATCCAAGGCCAATGACAATAGCTTCATACGTCTGCATGAAGCACCGCTTGACGATATTGATTCATGGGACGACTATGATGTGGTGCTCATCAACGGCATGGGACTGCGCATAACCGAGGAACAGCGCACAAGGATTCAGGAACTGACCGAAAAAGGTTTGAAGGTGCTGACCACGCAAGCCACGAACCCTGCCAACAACATTGTGAGCCTTGACGAATGGGATGTAGATTCCTTGAAACAGTACCTTTCTGCCGGTGGCAGGAAAAACTACCGTAGTTTCCTCAACTACCTGCGCAACGATGTGGACGGAAAACTGTTTTTCGTAAATGATGTCGAGCCTGTGGAGGAGCGTAATGAACCACTGCTCTATCATCCAAACCTTAAGGATGCGAATGGTGAGGAACTCGGATTTGCAAGCATAAAGGACTACAACGTATTCCTTACAGAAAACAATCTGCATAAAGCCAGTGCACCACGTATCATCATAGGCGGTATGATGGGCGATGCCACCGACCTTATAAGTGCGCTGGAGGCATCGGGCGACGTGGTGTATGCCACAAGAAACCTTGCCACGCTGATAAAGACAAATGCCATAGACAGCATCAACCCGTCGGCCATAATCAACATGGCGCACGGACGCATCGGCGACTTTGCCGTGGAATATCTGAAAAAGCAGAATATCCCGCTTTTCTCAACAGTCAACGTAAACCGTATGACTGCCGACTGGGAAGAGGATAAGAAAGGTATGCAGGGAGGTTTCTTCTCGCAGAGCATCATCACTCCAGAGATTGATGGAATGATTCGTCCGTTCGTACTCTTTGCCATTCGCGAGGGAAAGGACGGACTTCCCGAAGCATATACTATTCCTGAACGCCTGAAAACATTCGTTGCTGCTATAAACAAGCATGTAGCGCTTAAACACATCGCCAACAAAGACAAGAAGGTAGCGATAGTATATTTCAAAGGTCCTGGCTCGAATGCCCTTACTGCATCAGGGTTGGAGGTGGTTCCTTCACTCTATAATATGCTGGTTAGGATGCGCGAGGAAGGCTACAATGTGCAGGGGCTGCCAGCAACGGCGGATGCTCTGGCACTGATGATTCAGCACTCCGGCAGTGTCTTCGGCACTTATGCAGAGGGTGCGCAGGCGAAATTCCTGAGTGAAGGCAACCCGCAGCTTGTCAGCAAAAAGGACTTCGACACATGGACTGACACTCTGTTCTCTGGCAAGATGCGCAAGGAAATGAATAGTGTCAATGGCAAATTCCCAGGCAACTATCTGGCAAAAGATTCCGAAACACTTGGCTTGCCTGTCATCCGTTTTGGCAATATCGTACTGATGCCACAGATGCCAGCCGGCACAGGCAGTGATTCATTTAAGATGGTACACGGCACTGAGAGTGCACCGCCATATCCTTACATAGCACAGTATCTGTGGATACAGCAAGGTTTCAAGGCTGATGCCCTGATTCATTTCGGCACTCACGGTTCGCTCGAATATACCCCCGGCAAGCAGGTTGCATTGTCGCAGGACTGCTGGAGCGACCGTCTGGTCGGTTCGCTTCCGCACTTCTACCTATATACTATAGGCAATGTGGGCGAAGGAATGATAGCCAAGCGCCGCACATACGCATCGCTGGTATCTTACCTCACTCCGCCGTTTATGGAGAGCAACCTGCGCACGCTCTACTCAAAGTTGAGCAGTGCCATTGAGGCATACGATAAGAATCCGAGCAATAATACCTCGCTGGCGGTGAAGTCCATCACCATTGAGATGGGCATTCACAGGGAACTGCACCTCGATTCCGTAAGAAACAAACCTTACACAGAGAGCGAGATAGCCAGGATAGAGGCCTTTGCCGAGGAACTGATGAATGAAAAGATAACAAGCAAGAACTACATTCTGGGCGTGCCATACGACATGGAACGCATAAACTCATCGGTCTATGCCATGGCTTCCGAACCAATAGCATACAGTCTGCTTGCGCTCGACAAGATGAAGAAACGTGTGGCGGATGACGTGGAAAAGCATAAGTCATTATTTACTGCACGTTATCTTAACCCTGCCAAGAGTCTTGTAGGCGGACTGCTTAACCGTCAGGGCAATGCCTCAGATGAGGAGATCTGCAGAATTGCGCATATCAGCATGGATGACTTGCGGCGTGCCCACCATATAGACTCAGTCATCAATGCACCCCAGCAGATGATGAGCATGATGATGAGCATGGCCGTTCAAGGTAATGGTGCGAAACACAAAGCCTCTGGCAAACATCCTGCAGGCAAACAGAAAATGCCGACAAGCAAGGAAAAGGAAAGAATGCACGAGATGGCAAAGGGCATGAGTCCGAAGAAGGCTCTTGCCATAGCGAAGATGATGGGTGCCTCGCCTGAGCAACTGAAGAAGATGAAGGAGGGCATGATGAAAGCCAGGGGTGGCAAGCCTGACGCACATACCAGTAGCAAGATGGCTAACATGTCACCGGCAATGCAGGCAATCGTTGATAAGGTTGCTGAGGCTGCCGTACTCACCAAGGAGGATAAGAATTTCGCCCATGCTGTATTGGAGGTGGAGCGCACCATAAGGAATGTAGGCAACTACAAGACGGCGTTGCTCACTTCGCCAAGGATAGAGATGGAGAGTCTGCTGAATGCCTTGGCGGGTGGCTATACCGCTCCGTCACCGGGCGGTGATGTCATCAGCAATCCTAATGCCGTGCCTACGGGGCGCAACCTCTACGGGGTGAATACCGAGGCATGTCCTTCTGAACAGGCTTGGGAGAAAGGCAAGGAACTGGTAGAGAATACCATCCGCCTTTACCGTGAGCGTCACCACGACAGTATTCCGCGCAAGGTAAGCTACACTCTGTGGTCAAGTGAATTTATAGAGACGGGTGGCGCAACCATCGCACAGTGTCTTTACATGTTGGGCGTTGAACCGATACGTGATGCTTTCGGAAGGGTGACTGACATACGCCTCATTCCTTCAAAGGAACTCGGACGTCCCCGCATTGATGTTGTGGTGCAAACCTCTGGCCAGTTGCGTGACCTTGCTGCTTCGCGCCTTTTCCTGATAACTCGTGCAGTGGAAATGGCTGCACAAGCCAAGGGCGATGCTTATCCCAACATGGTTGCGGAAGGCGTCAAGACTGCGGAGCGTGTGCTTGTGGACAAAGGCATGTCGCCCAAAGAGGCGAGGGAGGTAAGTGCATACCGTGTGTTTGGCGGCGTGAACGGCAACTACGGAACCGGCATACAGGGCATGACAATGGCAAGTGACCGCTGGGACAAGGAGTCGGAACTGGCAGAGGTATATCTCAACAACATGGGCGCTTTCTATGGTAAGGAGGACCAGTGGGAGGATATGCGTCAGTTTGCCTTTGAGGCAGCATTGGCAAATACCGATGCCGTCATCCAACCGCGTCAGTCAAACACGTGGGGTGCTCTGTCGCTCGACCATGTATATGAGTTTATGGGTGGCATGAACATGGCGGTGCGCAACGTGACGGGCAAGGAGCCTGATGCTTATCTGTCAGACTATCGTAACCGCAACAATGCAAGGATGCAGGAAGTGAAAGAGGCTATCGGTGTGGAGAGCCGTACCACACTATTCAATCCTACATATATAAAGGAGAAGATGCAGGGCGGTGCCAGCGATGCCAATGCGTTTGCCGAACTGGTTCAGAATACCTACGGATGGAACGTGATGAAGCCCGAGGCCATAGACAAGGAGATGTGGGACGGCATCTATGAGACATACGTGAAGGACAAGTTCCAACTCGGCACCCGTGAGTTCTTTGAACAGAAGAACCCTGCTGCACTGCAGGAGATGACTGCGGTGATGATGGAGTCTGCCCGCAAGGGCTATTGGAAGGCTTCAGATACACAGCTCAAGGATATTGCGAAACTGCACACGGAACTGGTACGGAAGTATGGAGCAAGTGGCTCGCAGATGGTTGGCGACAATCAGAAACTGCAGGATTTCATAGCTGAAAAGGTTGATGCTGCATCTGCCAAGGAATACAAGAAGCAAATCAGTGAGGTGCGCGAGGAGAAGGTCAGCGACAAGGATGGAAAGGTGCTGAAGAAGGAAGAGATGAACCATGCGGAAGAAACCACGACGATTGTTAGCAACATTGTGGTGGCTGCTATCGCTATTGTCTTCATCGTGCTGCTCATATTGCTTGTGCGCCGACGCCGTAACATTAATAATAAAGAGGAATAATGGAAACGGTCGTATTGGTAATGATAGTGCTGGTCTGCTTTAATTTCATACTGAAGCAGACCTATCGCAAGTCGTGGATGGTCGGTGCCATCTCGATATTGTGTGCCTTGTTCATTATCTTCACATGGCGGTGGGCTATAGAACAAAGCAAGTCGCAGTTACGCAACTGGCTCAACAACCAGCAACTGATGCTTGATGTCGCAGTGGTGCTCAGCATAGAGGTGGTAATTCAGATGGCATACTGCATCATGGCTGTCCACTTGATGAACACTGGGCGCGTGCGTCGGCGTACGCTGATTGCCTACAAACTGCTGCGCTGGTTTCCCGGACTGCTCATTTTCCCTGTACTGTTCCATGTTGAGACCATCTGCATGCAGTGGCTGACGGGTGTGGACTTCGCCATGATTGCCTACATGCTGGCAGCGGCAGTTGCCATTCTTGTTCCCGCCCTTGTCTGGTGTGTCAGGTGGCTTGTGCCGGAGAAAGAGCTGCGCCTTGAGATATTCTTCCTGTCAAACGCCCTTATTGCTATTCTCGGTGTCATCGCCACCGTGAACGGCAGGACAGCAGTTGCCGGCATCTCGGAAGTAAATCTCAATGCTCTGCTTGGTGTCGTGGGGTTGGTTGCCGTCTTGGGCGCAATAGGATATGGAAGGTACAGATTAAGATTTAAGAATTAAGAATTAAGAGTTAAGAGTTAAGAATTAAGATTTAAATAACAAAAACATGCATTACATTTCAGACATACTTTATTGGATATCTACAGGACTGCTTGTGCCTGTCATCGTCCTGCTCATCGTTCTTTTTGGCCGTGCTTTGTTGCTCATTGGCTCGTTCTTCGGACAGTACATATCGGTGCGCAAGACAGAATCTCTGTTGAAACAGCAATTTGATTCCCTTGACAAGGACAATGTCATGGCTCTTGCTGACAGTCTCCCGAAGCGAAAGGACTCGCTCGTGCTGACTTACATAAGGAAAATGCTGGAGCATAAGGATAGTGAGGCTCACTTGCAGAAAATCCTCTCTGACTTTGAGATTGCGGCTGCATCTGACCTTGCCGCAAGTAAGACTCTGGCAAAGATGGGACCGATGCTCGGACTTATGGGAACGCTGATACCTATGGGACCGGCACTGGTGGGACTGTCGTCAGGCGACATCGCCTCTATGGCATACAACATGCAGGTGGCTTTCGCTACGACAGTGGTAGGACTGTTCTCTGCTGCCATAGGCTTCATTACTGGACAGGTAAAGAAACGCTGGTATCAGCAAGACAGAGTGAACCTGCAGTTCTTGGCTGATCTGCTGACGTCTACAATTAAGAATTAAGAGTTAAGAATTAAGAGTTAAAAGGATGTTGAAAAGAAGAAATACCTCTTTGCTTGACAGGCAGGAAGACGACGACCCAATGTCTGTTGTCAGCAATCTCTTCGATGTGGCTATGGTTTTTGCCGTAGCCCTGATGGTGGCGCTTGTCACACGTTACAACATGACGGAAATGTTCTCGCAGGATGACTTCACCGTGGTGAAGAATCCTGGCAAGGACAACATGGAAATTATAACCAAGGAGGGCCAGAAAATAAATCGCTATACCCCAAGTAAGGATCAGTCAAAATCTGATGGTACGAAGGGCAAACGCGTGGGCGTGGCATACGAACTCGCTGGCGGCGAGATTATCTATGTGCCGGAGTAATTATGCATTAACATGTTGTTTCTCCTTACAGGGGTGTAAACAAAATCGGACGTAATCAAAAAGCAATAACATTGGCGGCCACTCATTTGTATTATGCAAATGAATGACCGCCAATGTTATTTTATCGTCACGGATTCTTTATGTTCTTTACTAATCCGCATCAGGGAGATTAATCGCCCTCGCCATCCCACCAGGGGGCGTTCCTTATGGGGTCTCCGTGGTCTTCCTCCTCTTGTGGGTCACCGCTTCCAGCCAACAGGTGGTACGCGTATTCCATATCTATTACCATCATTGATGGCTGCTCGTATATCTTCTTTTTCATTGTCATACACTCTATTTGTTATTTGATTACAATCTTGAACTTCGTTCGAGCTCGCTCACGCTCGGAAATGTGAGCGAGCTCTCATTTTTCTCACTTAATCGCGACCTTTTTACCATTGTTGATATAGATGCCCTTGGTGCTGGGCTTACCACTAAGTTTCACACCATCGAGGGTGTACCATGACTCGCTGTCGAACGAGAGTTCGCCCGTCTTGGTGTCGAGGGTGCCGATGGCGGTTGTTTCGCCGTTGCGGCTGACGAGGCGCACGGTGATGCTCTGGGGCAGGTCGTCGGTGGCGGCTGAGCGTGTCAAGCCACGTGCCGGGGCTGGGGCTGACGTGCCAACATACGACAGATAACAGCGCATGGGCTTGATGAAGGCACCTATAGTGAAGCGGACGAACTGCCCAGCCTCTACGGTTGCCGCGCCGCCAGCCTCGGTGCCACTTTGGGCTGCAAAGCCGTAGTCATTGCTGGCAACTGCCCAACTCTTCCCTTTGTACGTGCCGTGGAAATTCCAGACTGCATCCGTCGTGGCGCCGCCATAGAGACCATCGTTAGCCGTCGTGGTCTGCAGCGTCACAACTCCGCCCGTCATGCTCTCAATGTTCGGGAACGCCATCGTCGGGTCGCTCGGCGTTGCATCGTTCGGCATGAATACATACGGCGTGTTGGCCGTCAGCGTGGTCACGTTATTAGAGCCTTCTTCGCCCGGCTCTACCATCGTGCAGACCCATTTGTGCAAGTCTTCGTCGTACACCACTTCTTTGAAGCCGTAGAATTTGCCGCCCTCGTCGCCGTTGCAGATATAGTTGAACGGCAGTATCACCGTCGCAGCCTGTGCTGTGTTGAACGGGCGGTTGTAGGTCACGCTCTTGATATTGCCTACCTCCTCCGTGATGTTCACGCCCACGACGTTGACGCCTGTTTCCTGATTGTTTGTGCCGTTGATGGTTACGTCGGCCCTTTCATTCCACTCATTGAAGCGGTATTCAACCATTGCGTCGCCGTACTTTGGTGTGTAGTAGTTGCCGTCGTAAAGGAAACCGTTCTCGTAGCCATCTACCATTCCGTGGTCGGTCATCGCATTGCCGAGGTTGGCGGGCGCGACGGTCACCGTGGCTGCGGGGCGTCCCTGCCTATTGCCGAGGGTGCTGGTGTAGTAGCAGTTCGTCATGTTGTAGGTCAGTGTCGGCTCACTGTTTGGATAGACGAACGAGAAGCAGTTGTCACCCAGCGCATATTTGTCCGTGCCGTATGCGGCGGGAGCGGATAGGCAGTCGGTGAACGTGATGGTCCCGTAATTTCCATAGTCCCATCCTATGAAT
>JAEEHW010000121.1 GCA_016281055.1 Prevotella sp. | reverse complement strand
TAACTCTTTAAAGCCTGTAATGGTATGAATGTAGTTCCTTATTTCACGTATTTTGTTCTTCTGTTCTTCCGTTGCATCTTCTTTTGCTCCGTCAGAAAAAACATATAGTACACTCTCAGAAGCGAACTCGTTTTTCTTCAGAGCCTCTACCGTTTCAGCTGTATGTTTGGGACGGTTATAAACAAAAAGTATAATGGGTGATAATGTCATTTTCTTATTTCAATATTTGCAAAGATTCGTACCAACATCTGGTACGAGTAGTACCAATGTGTGGTATCAGTTGTACCAGCGTTTGGTATCAATGATACCAACGCTTGGTATTATGGAATTAAATATTTAACCACATAAAATATCATGCACACGCTGCCTGTCACGCATCTGTTCGTAAAATATGTAAGGATCTGCTATATGGCATGTGTTTTCTGTGTGCTTGATGTTGTAAGAGCCTTCAGAAGTGCTGTTTACTGATATACGGTCGAATCGTATGGGAATGTTCTCTAAGTGATAATCACGAACATACATAGCTGCCGTTACGACCATGTCATCCAGTGATGGGGAAACCTTACAACCGTTGTTCAATATTTCTATAAACACCAATGTTGACATATCTTCATCAATACAAACCATGTCAAGATTACGATGGTCGTATTCCCAACGGCGATGACGTACATACCAGCCTTTTTGCTCCATATATTCTGCAGCAATGTCAATAGCTTCAAGGTGTGTCATGCAAAATCATTTACTGCCTTTATTATATATTTTGCCTGTTCTTCTGTCAGTGTAGGACTGATAGGCAATGACAGTTCTTCGTCTGCTATGCGTTCTGTGATAGGCAGCGAGATGTTGTTCCATTCTTTATAGCATTGTTGCCTATGGGGTGGGATAGGGTAATGTATTATTGTTTCAATACCGTTGTCAGACAGATGTTTTTGTAATTTGTTCCGCTTTGGGCAAAATATGGGAAACAGATGATATACGTTGCTATTGTCGTCTATGCTTACTGGTAGTGTCACGATGGGATTGACTATATGGTCGTAATAATATGCAGCAATCAGTTGTCGCTTTGCGTTGTTTTCATCGAGATGCCGCAATCTCACACGAAGAACTGCCGCTTGTATCTCGTCCATCCTGCTGTTGCGCCCTTTGTATGGATATACATATTTTTCTGACGAACCATAATTTCCCAGTGCACTGATTATCTCTGCCAGTTCCTGGTCGTTGGTGGTTACAGCTCCTGCATCACCCAATGCGCCGAGATTTTTACCGGGATAAAACGAATGTGCAGCAGCATCACCCAATGCACCGGTATGGATATTATTATATGTGCATCCTTGTGCCTGTGCGTTATCCTCAAGCAACAGCAATCTGTGCGTTTTGCATATTCTGCCGATTTGTTCAGTGTATGCCAAACGTCCATATAGATGAACTATCATCACAGCACGTGTGTGTGGCGTAATGTTTTTTTCAATAAGTGTCGGATCTATCTGAAGCGTGTCCCATGAAGGCTCTATGAGTACAGGTTTGAGATTGTTTTCCGTAATGGCAAGGATGGTGGCAATGTATGTGTTTGCTGGTACAATCACCTCATCGCCGTCTTGCAACGCTCCTTTTTCTTTATATGCCCGAAGCATAAGCGTTAGGGCATCAAGTCCATTAGCTACGCTTACACAATGCTGCGTACCGATATATCTGGCATATTCCGTTTCAAAACAAGAAGTTTCTTCGCCTTTAAGATACCATCCGCTGTCTATCACACGATTTACAGCCTCATGTATCTCATTACCGTATAGCGACGTTATGTCTTTAAGAGAAAGGAAAGGGATGTTCATCCGGAGTTAAGAATTAAGATTGTGTGGGCAATTATGAACTATGAATTATTAAAACCCTCCTCTTCCCCACATGCTTCGTCTCCATGTGCCGGGACGTTGTTTGCTATAGATTTTGTTTTGTTTCTGATATTCAAACTTGTCAAGTAAATCGACAATATTTTCCTTGTGTTCTATGGTATATTTCGTATCTGGTGAACCAACGATAGAAATACTGTCGTATCTCCATATCCTTCCCATCAAGCCAAACTCACGCAGATATGCAGTTGCAGCATTAATGACGTTGTTTTTTTTCTGTAGATTAATAGCTTCGCTTGGTTCTCCCCATTGGTCAGTGGTTCGGGTCTTAACTTCTACAAACACAACTGAATTTGTTTTATTGTCAACACAAACGATATCGAGGTCCTTATGTTCATATTTCCAATCGCGGTGTAGTATCTTCCATCCTTTGCCAGCGAGATAGTCTGCCGCCACCTGTTCTCCCCATTTGCCTAAATCGTTGTGTGCCGCCATAGAATGTTATTCAATTATATAGTCGTTGGTATTTGTAATATCCAAATATAATTTATATGTTTCTTCTGCAATCATATTTGTTGAAAAATGCTTCAAACTATAATCGTGATTTTGTTTTCCCTTTCCACTTTGAGCCATATTGAATGCTTCGATAATAGCCGAGTATGCAGAATCTATATTATGGGGATCAAATATGGGATTGCCAGTCTCTTTTAATATTTCTCCAACATTTCCTACATTTGGACCAACAACAACATTTCCCATTAAAAAACCTAAGGGTAAATTGCCAGAGTTAAGAATTGATATCCTGTGTATTAAGGAAACGTCTGACGCTCCATAATAATATGGCAATTCTGTATCGTCTATATATTTACCACATATATAGAGACCGTTTCTTGAAAGATTTTTTTTCTTCTTCCATAAATGTACCTTGTCTCTTATTGTTAGATTGTTCAAGTACCATATTTCATACGAAGGAGCGAGAATGCGTATGCCTTTATTCCTTAATTTCTTTGCTAAAGCATATACAAGTTCTCTTTCTTCTTCAGTCCTAAAAGTTCCGATGCAAACAACATATTTGAATTTAGAAGGCAGATGTAAATGTTTAAGACTCTCTTCTCTACTATATTGTTTAGAATAAAACGTGTCATACACATGATGTGGTATATAAATATGTGTTACATTTGGATATTTTTCTTCAAATATTCTTTTACTGAAATGTCCTAAATGTATAATCACATCACTTAATTCATATGCTATATCATAACTGATATCTGAGAATTCATTGTCGGGAACATGTGAATGAATATTATGACATGTTGTGATGATTTTCACCCCATGCTCCTTTAGTTCCATGAGCCTTAACCTTAAGTCAAAGCCTTCTTTCATATCATGTCGAAAAAGATCAGGCCACATTATATGGACTATATCCATTTCTAAGCATCTATGTTGCCATAAAATTGTAGGATTGAAATAGAACCCTATATCCTTGTGTGTGTGTGTTATGGCATTTATCAATGTAAGAATATAAGGATTTGTTATATCTTCTATTTTACCTCTTGTAAGTGGTATTAAGATTTTCATTATCTATTGTCAGAAAAGTCTGTGATGGAATTAGTATTTTATTCTGAAATAGTCCAGTGTATGTTGGTAATCATCTTGCGCAGCAAGACATGTATCTGCAAGGTATTCATTTATGTGTCCCCATTCGTGAAGACCACGGTAATAAAACATCTTCATTTCATCAGTTATAATGAATGGTACGATATCATTTGCCAAACATTCTTTGAACATAATCAGTCGTCCTACACGGCCATTTCCATCTTGAAAAGGATGAACACGCTCAAAATGCACATGAAAATCAATTATGTCATTAATAGTTTTGTCACTGATTTCATTATATGAGTTTAGTAACTTTTCCATGTGTTTATGAACATCTTCTGGTAAAGAAGTCTCAATACCACCGACCTCATTGGGCAATTGCTTATAATCTCCTACTGCTAACCATGATTTTAGACTGTCAGATGTGCCATTCTTAAGAATCCCATGTAGGTCTTTTATCAATTGCTCCGATAGAACGATATCCGCATTGTCAATAATATAATCTAAGCATCTAAAGTGGTTCACTGTTTCCAATACATCATTCACACTAATAGCTTGCTCTGAAACTCCAATAGTATTTGTTTCATAAATATAACGTGTCTGTTCATGTGACAGTTTGCTTCCCTCTATGTGGTTTGAATTATAGGCTAAATCTATTTGGGTTTTATGGTATATTCCACCCTTTAACCTCATTTCTTTTTGTTCACGTAGTATATTCAAAAGTTGTGATGCCATTTCCTAAATTCCGTGAATGATTAACCTAATGCATTCTGAAGAAAAGCAAGACTCTTTACCTGCCATTGTTTTTTTATTTCTCTTACTCTTTCCCAATTTATATCTTTATTTATAGTAATAATATCTTCTTTTGAACGTATTATTCGTTCTGTTAGATTGAATATCTTCAACAATGACATTATGCGAGCGGTTCCCCTTACTTCGTTGAGTATGACATAGAAGGGCTTTTCAAAAATTATAGAGAATACACAACCATGGTAAGAATCTGTTATCATAAGACTTGCATCGTTGAAACCTCGTAGCCAAGATGTAATGGAATTCTGTATCCGTTCTTCTGGCTTTAGATGCAATTGTAGATATTTTGGATTGTTTGCACAAAAAGAGTTTAGTTTGACTTCGTTTTTTATGCATTCTATCATATCATCCTTTTCCTTGGTCTGATCTAAAATATAGATTAGTATTTCTCCATTATGACTTTGCTCACTATTTTTATGTAAGAGTTTTTGATATTCTTTTTTATCAATAAGTAGCGTAGGGTCAAGTACATGCTCGATATTCAACGTTGGATCGAGATTCTCATGTAATAGCTTGATGGCACTATCTTCGCGTACAGATATAGCATCAAATTTCTGAATGAGAGGTCTGATTACTTCTGTTTCCGTATCAGTATATTCCCAATAGTCTACTCCAATTGATGCCGCATATGCAATACGTTTGCAGTGCCAGTTATCAGTGAATGCCAAGAAAGTATTGTCACTTACAGATTTATTTGATAAAAACGAGTGGTTTCGCATATATTTCTTTCGCCAAACCTGATCACTACCAACTATCACTGCATCATAGTCATTACCATTTAATTCATTCAACGAATTTACTGTTACAGTGTTGATGTGTGATTTCATGAAACGCATTACGTCCTTGTGTGGAATGTATTGAATGTCATTTTCCCTAAACTCACGGAGAATTTCTATGGACTTATCGCCAATTAGGTATTTTCGTCTAATTCGTTTGGCAATATTCCATAATAAATGTAGTTTTTGTTTTGGGTATTTTGACGGCAGTGGAACTTCTGCTTTTACAACCGTGTGCCCCATAGATTCAAGAACATGTTGCAAGGCCCATCCTTGCAATACACCACCATAATTAAAGTTCTTGTCGAAATTTACAACAAGTATATTCATCGTCTTAAAGTATCAGCCTTGTGTGTTTTTGTTTAGTTCTTCATTAAGGTATTCCATTACATAAACAGGACCTTGATAATATAATCCGGTATTTTCATCTTCAATTAAACGGAAGGTGTGTGAGTTATAGAGAGTGTCTAATGCCTCTTCCATGGAAAGGTGTTTATTTTCCATCAGCATTAGTGTCAACTCCGTTGCCAAGCTCTCTATCATGAATTGCTTGTCACGTTTCTGTTCTTCATTTAATTGGGTCATATCACAAACGTTTGAGCGTTCTTATTGCGGTAGAAGTACCAAAGAAATACTGATATTTGGGATTCCTAAACTTTAGACGAGCAATTAATTCATCCATGGAAATGAATTTACGCTGAAAGAGCTGCATCGTAGCGCCAACAGTGTCATCTGCTATTGGACCATATACTATATCATAGTCGTGGGCCTGTATGTCCGATGTATTCATTCTGTTCATAATGACAAACTCTGCCCATTCTTTGTTATAGGAGGTAAAATCAAGTCGTTTTAACTGATGGGACTGCTCTTCATTAAAATCAAATTCTGTAACTATGGGAGTGCCTTGTCCTGTCTTCATTACTGTGAGTTCTGCCATTCTGTATGCCTGCTGTTGTGAAGAACTAAGATAAAATCCTTTTCCAAAGTCTTTCCCTTTTTTCCCCTTCTGCAAGTCTATAACGTCAATATGTGTATTTGATCCATGATACAGTATCATCTCAATTTTGTGTATTAAGTTTTAATGCCCCTCCATTCCTCTGACAGATATTAACACAATCTTCTATAGCCTCGTCTATGGACAAAGTATGTTCTATGTCATAATAGTCTATCAAAAACTTTATAGCCTTATACTTCTTAAGATATTGATAGGCATGAGAGTTTGATATTCCAAAATTATTAGCAAAAACTCCGATACAGAGTGTTATGTACTCAATGATGTTTTCTTTAATCATTAGAATTGCTAAATTTGATTATTCTGCGTTACTGCCAGGAAAAGTTTTTTTTAGTTTGTCTATATTGTCTTGACCAATTACCTTTTTTATATTATTTTTAAGTTTTTGTTTAAAACTAGTTTCTGTTGGTAAAGGTTGGTTTTCTTCTTTTGGAGATTTTACTATATAATCAATTTGTTTTAATGCATCACTTTCGTCTTTTGAATCAGTAAAAACTTCAACCAACATTGGTTTGTCTGATATCTCAGGAGATAGAAAAATTTTCTTTATTTCTAGATATTCTTCTTTTGTCGTTGCTGAATAATATATAAAGCCTAAGTCTTCTGCATAGTGTTTTACAAGTAAAGAAGACTTGTTTCCCCAATGTCCTGCTGCTGCCATATATTGTTCCGCATCGTTCCCGAAAGCATTGCATCTGTGATTGTATAGTCTAAATTCTGCACCTTTCCCATTGTTTATCAGAAGTATTCGAATATTACTTCCAATATGTCTGTTTCCAAGTGAATTGAGGTCATAAAAAAAGGCAAGGTCTCCAATTACTGCATAATAAAGTAATTCGGGATGTATAAAGGAAGCGCCAATCATGCTGCTAACGCAACCATCTATGCCAAAGCCTCCAACATTGCTGTAACTTTTTACTGTTTGAGGAAAATCGAAGAAATTCCATGTACGTAAAGAGTTTAATATTCCTAAATGAACTCTGCTGTTATCAGGGAAATAGGGTGCTGTTTGTGAGGCTATCCAGACATTACTAAATGTTATGTCTGTAATCTTGTTACGTAAATTTTCTATTTCGATTTTCAGCGAGTTTGTTAATGTAATATTGGATGGAATGTTATCTCCCTTGATATAATGTTTGAAGAATAATATTTCATTCATTTCAACCGTATGACTCATACGGTTGAAAACATCTTGTATTTCTCCGTTTTGACTAACTCTCCATAATTCCGGTGCCTGTACCTTTCCTATGGTGTAGTCGCCCCATACCTCACCTATATATATTATCAAAGCAAAGTTGTTTAGCGGTGAATTATACTCTTTTTGTGTAAACAATATTGCTGATTGAATTCTGTGGGTACCATAATATCCACTTGTATGGTCACAGAAAACGACTGCATCGTATTCGTCACAGAAATGGTCTATAATTTGTTGCTCTTCATCACTAAAAGTTAGGTGTGAACCTATTACAATCGCAATTTTTCCTTGAGGAAGTGTTGGTAGGTTTCTGGTACTATCGTGATGACGTATTATCCTGCAAGGTGGCAGCTCTTTTATAGAAAAATCATCACTGTAATATGTTTGTAAATTAATATGTACAGGTCCTCCACCTCTTCGGAACAGTTCTATTATCGCTTTGTTAATTTCTATTGTAGCATAATGTTCATCTCGGAAGTTGTTAATCATCGGGATGTCAACGCTTAACTTTACTATATCCGACGGTTTGATTCTTCTGTCAATATTTTGTGGAATGAGATGACCAATCCTGTCAGTTCCTTGATGTGAAGTAATAGCTAATACTGGTAATTTCCTGTAAAAAGCTTCTGTTAGAGCAGGATAGTAATTTCTTGATGCTGTGGCTCCTGTGCAGCTTAGCACAACAGGTTCACCCGTTTCTGCTGCCATACCACAAGCCATATATGCAGCGCTACGTTCATCAACACATGAGTACACTTCAAAGAAATCATCATTTTGTATGCTGCCAACAAAACATATATTAGTCGCTCCAGGGGATACTATGATCCTTTTTATGTTATATGCTTTTAATACAGACAGAATAATCTGTGTATTCCGTTCTATAGTGTAATATTTTTTTTCCATATTTATATTCCTAATCTTATACGTATGTATTTTTTTAGGAAATGATTTTTATATAGGTCTATTGGATTCGTGATTTCCCATGTTATTTTGTCTTTTATAGCCTCGAATTCCCAGTTAATTTGGCGGAACTGTGGCTTTTTCATAAATTCTGTTAGACATTCAGACATTGTTTGTAGTGTCGGTTTGAATGTGGTGGTATCAATAAAACGATTGATTTTGGAGTTGTCAAAGCGCCTATCATATAGCCTGTCCCATTTCACTTGTGGAACACTTCCTCCGATTACAGGAAGCCAATGTTCTAACATTCTCACTTTGGGCCTCTTACCTTTTGCTTCTTCTATTACATCAAGATAATTATTTAATATCTCACTCCATTTGTGGCTTTCGGATACAGTAATATGAAATGCTTCCCTCAAAGCATCTTTTTTTCCAATTAATGCAACAATTCCACGTGCTACATCTCTGCCGTATGTCAGAGTCGTATATTTATCAGCAATGTCTTTAGAGAAAAAAATGGTTTTCCCATGAAGAGCTCCATAAAGCCAATACTCTTTTTCTGCAGGTGACAGTTGTAAGCGTATTTCACTATAAGTTACATAAGGTCTTATTATTGTCCAATTGTCATATTCACTTTTTTTCAGTATATCTTCTTGACGCGCTTTTGTTAGAGCATATTCATCAGTTGCCAAATATTCTTCATCATTGCAAACATCAAGTAGGCGTGGGCTATTCTCTGTAATAGGTGTTTCGCTGTTTGCATATACACGTGCGGAACTTAAGAATATATAATGCTTGGTGGAATTAAGGAACTGTTCATATCTCTGTTCAAATTCTTTCGTGTTGTATTTCATGAAATCCACGATTGCATCCCAATGTTTTTGTTTTAGGATGTTTGATAGCCAGATGTTATCATGGGCATTACCTTGCAGGTATGTGATTTGTGGAGTATTAATTTGCTTTTGCCTTGATGTTACAACGCATTTGTTACCTCGTTCAGCGAGAAGTGAACATAGATGCGTTCCCATAGCTCCAGTACCACCTAAAATTAATATTTCCATATTTATTTGTCTGCGCTCCAATTGTGGTCGCATAAAGCTACTCTACCTGAAAGATGCGCAGCGATTTCACGACCAGTGTTAAAGAAATCGTCATTAATTACGTTGAGTGGAATTGTGTAGTAAATATGATCGGCACAAGCTCTGTTTACACTTGCCCACAAACCAATCTTGTATGTGCCTCCTGAAAGTGGAAATTTAGGAATGTCACAGTTCACGAAATGCTTTCCTTTCTCGAAAGTGAAACATTTATTTTTCATCAGAGAATTGAATGAAAGTATGCGTGTGTCAAAATTGTCATTTATTCCAATGGAAATCAGACATTCTCTTGCATTGTCTGTGTTAACTTCAAAGAACACTCTTATTCTTATGAATTTGCCACAATGAGGAGTAATTTCGTTGTCATGTTCATCAAGAAATTGGATATTTGTAAATCTTATTAAACCGGAAATCTTTCCTTCTCGTGGCATCTCTGATACTGCACATTCCATTGTTGGAGGTATACATTCACGCATATATCTGTCGACGACATCATCTACTTTGCCGGTAAAATTAAGATTACCATCTTTTAACAGAATGCCAGTATTGCATAAGCTACGTACGCTTGCCATATTATGACTAACGAACAATACTGTTCTGCCTCCATTCTTGGCTACATCATCCATTTTGCCGATGGCACGTTTTTGGAACTCGGCGTCACCGACGGTGAGGACCTCGTCAACGACAAGAATTTCAGGCTCTAGGAAGGCGGCGACAGCGAAGCCTAAGCGGACGGTCATACCTGATGAGTAACGCTTTACAGGGGTGTCAATGTATTTTTCCACTCCTGCGAAATCTATAATCTCATCGAGTTTGCGCCTAATTTCCTGCTTGGTCATGCCGAGTACGGCACCGTTCATATATATATTTTCCTTGCCGGTGAGCTCCCCGTGGAAGCCGGTGCCGACCTCGAGGAGTGAGGCTATGCGGCCACGGTAGTAGATATCGCCTGTGCTTGGCGCTGTGATATGACTGAGAAGCTTCAGCAGGGTGCTCTTGCCGGCTCCGTTCTTACCTATGATGCCGACGACGTCGCCTTGCACTACCTTGAAATTGATATCTTTAAGTGCCCATACATAGTCGGAATGTGCTTTCTCACTGCGGTCGTTGACCTCACCTATTTTCAGGTAAGGGTCTTCCTTGCCAAGTATGGTGGTTTGCCAAAAGCGGTTAAGGTCGTGCTGTAATGTACCCGTGCCTACACGGCCGAGACGGTATTGCTTACCAACGCCCTGAAATTCTATTGCTATATTCTTATCCATGATTTTATTTATTTTGACGAAAACGAAGACGAAAACGAAAACTTTCGCTCCGCATTGCCTATCTATTTTGTGTTCTGATGGAGCGTATAAGCCCTACAATTTGTTTTTCTATTATAGTGTTTCTATTAAGCAGTTCTAAATATAAGGTGTTATCTATATAACCTACATTTTTTGATATAAGTAATTGTGTCTCTACCTCATATGTGGAACCTAAAGCTTGGTCGAGAAAACGTGCGAAATCAATATCTGATGGCTTTGCAGCCCCTTCTGCTATGTTGCTTGATATGGACACGACAGCTCTCCGTAATTGGTCACATATACCTTTTTTTTCGAACCAAGGTAAATTGTCAGTTATTTTATATATTTCCGTAGCATAGTCAATAGCGTCTTGCCAAACTTTATATTGTCTGAAATTACGTGCTTTTTGCTTGTCATTCACTTTTCGTTTTCGTATTCGTTTTCGTATTCGTTTTCGTATTCGTTTACACCGTGTCAAGGAATTTCTTTTCCTGCCTGTATTTTATGAAATCATCATACTCACGTATGTAATCCGATTCATCATATTCATTGCTTGCAATAACCAGACAGACACTGCCTGAAGAAAAATCATCTAATGTACGCCAGATGCCAGGTTTGATGAGCAATCCCTGATTTGGACGGTTGAGCATGACAGAACGCTTGACATTGCCGTCATCAAGTTCTACCTTGAAACTGCCACTGACAGCAAAGAGCATCTGTGTCAGACTTTTGTGGGCATGTCCGCCGCGGCTTTCTCCGGCAGGCACGTCATACAGGTAGTATATTCTATCTACACCAAATGGGATCTCGCAATTATTATTTACAACACTATAGTTTCCCTTACTGTCAGAATGGTGTTTACTGAGTTCTATAATGCTGCACCCATGAACGTTATCCAATTTCTGGTTTTCAATATCATGTTCTTGGTTGCTGCCTTCTGTTTGTGATGATGTCACAATGACAGCGATAGAATTGGTGGAAACATTTTCAATGGTACGTCTTACTCCTTGTGGAATCAGTAATCCGTTGTAAGAGCGATTCAGATGAAATGTTTCCTTTGCTATGCTGTCGTCTGTAACGACATCAAAACTGCCTGACAGAGCAATGATAAACTCCTCGGTATCTAATGTGTCGTTATCATAGGACGTTGCACCTCCTGGAACATCATAAATCCATTGTACCTTAGAAATGTTGAAAGGTATAGGAACGCGGTCTTGAAAAAAAGAGAGATTGCCCCGTGGGTCTGTTATCTTAGGAAGAGAATGAAGTGTGGCTGTCATTGTTGAGAAGAATTTTCTTATACGGTATCAATAAATTTCTTCTCCTGCTGGTTGAAAATCAGTACTCCCAATGTCAGCATTACGAGCATGAAACAACCACTGTAAATCAATCCATTAACATCAAATGTGCCGGAACCAAGCCAGGCATATTTGTATGCTTCAAAGATATGTGTCAACGGGTTGATTATTATGAACTGTTTATACTGTTCCGGAGCGAAACTCAACGGATATATGATAGGAGTGCCATACATCAGTAATTGCATACCAAAACCAACCAAGAAATTAAGGTCACGGTATTTTGTGGTAAGCGATGACACCACCAAACCCATTGCCATACCTGTGAATGCTACCATCAGAACATAGACGGGGAATAACAAAAGAGTCCAGTTTAGTCCTATCTCGAATTTGCCAGTTATGACATAATAAGCATATACACCTATAAACATCAGCAACTGTATGCCGAAACGAATCAAGTTTGTGGTGCATGAACTCAGCGGCACTATCAATCTTGGAAAATATACCTTACTGAATATACCAGCATTACCAGCCAAGACATTAGTACATGCTCCAAAACATGCTTGAAAATATCCCCACAACGTGATGCCAGCCATATAGAACAACGGCTGTGGCAAACCATCGGTACTGATGCCTGCCAATCCTCCAAACACGAACATATACATAATCGTAGTGAAGATTGGAGAAATGAAATACCATAGAGGACCAAGGATGGTTTGCTTGTAAGTTGTTACGAAATCACGACGTATAAAAGACCTGTATAGGTCACGATAGTCCCATAAGCCTTTGATGTCAACGTCAAACCATCTACGTTTCGGTGAAATGTGTGATACTTTATCTTTTAATTCCATTAATATATATAATTATTTCTTCTGTAATGCGATCTGTCACTTTATATATACAAAAACTCTCCCCATAGACATTGTATGTCTTTGAGGTAAAGATAGTTAGTAATAGAAATATGTGCAACGTGTGAAAATACACATATATTGCTATTGCAAAGTTACAAAAAAAACAACAAAAAACAAAGGGAAAACATTGAAAAAATAAAAAGTAAAAAGAGAAATCCCTTTTTACTTTTCAATAAGTGAATTAATGTGTGGAGCTGGAGGGAGTCGAACCCTCGTCCAAACGGTGAAGCCGTATGCTTTCTACATGCTTATTTCAGCCTTTGGTTTTCGTGTGATACCAAGACCTGAACCACCAAGTATCACCTTAGCCTCTAAAATTTCATCTGCAGTGCGAGACAAACCACAAACTATCCCTGATACTATTGCACCGCTATGGTCAGGCAGCCTCAAGGAGAGGGCTCTGAGCGATGTCTCGTTCCCTCGCCTTGCAAGGGAATAAAGCCAACCTACTATACTTCAGTTTAGGCAGCGAGAGCGTAGTTGTTTTCGCCAATTAAATTGTCGGCCGACGAGATTATGGAGTGCACAGCCGTAACTCCGCATGCTTACATACCACCACAATCCGCTGTCAAATCCAGTCAACCCCATACTTGAATGGTTGCTCTTCAAACACTTGCATTTGACTGTTTGAATGTCGGAAATCACATGGTTATGTATATTTCAAATGCAAAATTACGTCTATTTTTTGGAATAGACGTAATTTTCATTGTTAAAAAAGATTAATGCACCTTTGTTGTTCTATGTAAGATAGAGATGCCCTTTAGTTTAAGAAGATAGTCACCTGCATTGTTTAGTTCTTCTTTTTGCTCTTTCTGCAGGTATATGGGAGCATCTTTCGACAGAGGCAGAATACAAAGTTCTATTTTCTTTCCTATTAAGTCTGAAACACGAACAAGCATTGGTTTGCCATTCCAGTAGTTGTCTTCTATCAAATGTCCGTCAGCATATATGCGAGCACAGTCTCCAGAATAATTGATTGAAAGGAAATAATCTGAAACCTCGCCAGTAATGTCAGGAAGTGTTATGTTCCACTTTGCTGCTTTCTCAAAATCTGCGTTTACAGGCATTGATGCTACTTTTTGATTTCCCAACTCCACCTTTCGTGTATTAACAACATTATTGAGCAGTGTTGAGTTTACGTTCATAGATTGTTCTTCAACCCATACCTCTTCTACAATTCTATCATTGTCTTTGTATAATATGCCACCATCCATAGAGGCATATTTTAGTGCACCGTCAATTTTATATGCCCGTCTGGCTTGGTCATAATCAAGAAGAATGACTGTTATATCTTTATTTTTAATTGTCTTACCAACCTTTAAATTGTATTTAACTCCATCTATAGTAATTGTTGATTTCTTTCCTTTTATCGGAATAAAATACAGAGAGTTATCTATCTTACAAAATGGCTGTGCATCAGCTGTTATCATGTGTCCCATAAAAGACATATCAACTGGACGGACATATGATATTCCCTTTTCATTGAGTATACGAACGTAGTCATTATAGAATTCAAAACATCCACGTCGCGAATAATGTTCCGAGAGGGTGTCAACTTTCATGAGAGACAATTCTTCTCCCCAGTCAGCAAGGAATTGATGCAGCCATCGTGTTTGGTGGTACGCCGTTGTTTGAGGCTGTCCCATCTCACCGAGAGGACATTGAAAATCGTACGACATATATGGCATGTCATTATAGTTCGTGACAGGAGTCTGTTGGGTTTCTGCCATAGTTTCATATCCAATGGCATCTGTACCATACATCGCATATTCTTCAACACTAGGATTAGTGCCGCCGTGATACATGTAATATCCCGGTAGGTTAGAACCACTGCCCAATTTACATATAGCCAATGGGAAAGCCTCTTTTCCTGACATGTTGACACGACGATGATATGCCGGCATCATACCGCCACCAAGTTCACATGTAAGATAAGGGTATGACTGAAGTGTTGCACTTTCACCTTCTTTCAATTCTGATGCAGAAAATGTTTCCGTGGCGATGACACTTGACATACGGTTATCCTTCATAATGAAGGCCTTGGGATAGTCGCCTGGCATATCATTCAAACTGCGATCCCAAAAGCCATCAGCATAATCGCCATACAAAGGTAATAGTTTTCCAAACTCTTCTTTTCCATTTAACTTTGGCCAACCCGTACGAGTATAAAAAGGAACATCAAAGCCAATTTCTACAGCAATGTTCTTTAATCGCATATAGTATGACCATGGCCCTCTGCATTCATTCTCTATCTGTACGCCTACAACTGGTCCTCCATTCTTCCACAACATATCGGATGCTTGCGCATATATATTCGAATACAGTCTTTGCGTAGCGGCTATGAAACCAGGAGCCTCAGAGCGTAATTTGTATTGTTTGGGATCAGCCAATGCTTTACGTACCATCCACGTTGGTATGCCTCCCTGCAATACTTCACCATGACAGAAAGGACCAATACGCAGAACAACCGGCATATTTTCTTCTTTGCATATCTTTAAAAATTCATGCAGATTGCGATTGTTACTCCAATCCCATTTCCCCTCCACTGGTTCATGGTGAATCCAGAAAGCATAAGTAGCAACTATGGTTATGCCGCCAGCCCGCATCTTGCGTATCTCGCGTCGCCAGTCCTGCGCTGGTACACGGGAGTAATGAATCTCTCCCATAACAGGTATGACATGTCTACCGTTTACAATAAATCCATCAGCATCTACCTGAAACGTATCTCCATTGGGATTCGTGTAAGTGCCGAAACGGAAGTTGTCTGCATACGCTGTTACAGCAGTAAACAATATAACAGCAAAGGTTAATAGACGATGTTTCATAGTAAAGTAAAAGGAAATTAAAGATTCAAGCATTGCAAATAACTATTTGCAATGCTTGAATCTATATTATTAATTAGCTGATTCAAATTCTTCAAGGAAGCGTTTGTCATTTTCTGAGAACATACGCAAGTCACTAACCTGATATTTCAGGTTTGTAATACGCTCTACACCCAAGCCGAAGGCATATCCGCTATATTTCTTTGAGTCTATGCCGCATAGTTCCAACACATTGGGATCTACCATACCGCATCCCAATATCTCTACCCATCCTGTGTGTTTGCAGAATCCACAACCTACGCCGCCGCAGATATGGCAGGAAATATCCATCTCTGCCGATGGTTCTGTGAATGGGAAATATGAAGGACGCAGACGTATCTTCGTGTCAGGACCGAACATCTCCTGAGCGAAGGTAAGCATCACCTGCTTGAGGTCGGTGAAAGACACATTCTCGTCAATATACAATCCCTCAATCTGGTGGAAGAAACAGTGTGCACGCGCGGTGATTGCTTCGTTTCTGTAAACCCTTCCTGGGCAGATCACACGTATTGGAGGTTGCTGTTTTTCCATGACGCGAGCCTGAACACTTGAAGTATGTGAACGAAGTAAGATATTCTTTGTCACGTCTTTAAGTGCGCTTTCCTCAACAAAGAATGTATCTTGCATATCACGTGCAGGATGGTCTGCTGCGAAATTCATCTTTGTGAATATGTGCAGATCATCTTCCACCTCAGGACCGTCAGCCAGAGTAAAGCCCATACGCTGGAAAATCTCAACTATTTCATTTTTAACAATTGACAAGGGGTGGCGTGTACCAAGCGTGACAGGGTAGGGGGTGCGCGTCAAATCGATGTCTGTTTCAGTAGTTTCATTACTTCCCAGTTGGTCACGTAAACCATTAATCTTGTCAAAAGCCAACTGCTTCAATTCGTTTATCTTGATACCTACAGCCTTCTTTTGCTCTGGTGCAACATTGCGAAAATCAGCCATAAGTGCATTTATCTCTCCTTTCTTTGAGAGATATTTCAAACGCAGGGCCTCAATCTTGTCTGCGGTATCAGCTTGAAGCCCATTTATTTCCGAAATGAGTTGGTCTATTTTCTCTAATAACATTTTTTATTTTTGTTTTTTGTTTTCAGACTGCAAAATTACGATTTTTTTTTGAGATAAGCAATTGAAAATGAAAAAAACTATGTTTTTACATGGTTATTTTCATTTTTTCTTGTCATATTGCTTTTGTTTCACGTTTTCTCCGTTCTCTATCTTTAGCATCGACTTAGCTTTGTATTGCAGATATTCTTTGATTTTTATACCTTCGTCTGCAACATAACAGAGCAGCGACATCTTAAGTTTGTATTCATTGTTCAATGTCTGCAAGATGTTGTTCAAACGTTCTTTGACCTGCTTGTTGTTGGTTATTATTTTTGTAATACCTAATTGCTTGCTAATGAATTTCAGTTCTTCCCCGAAATAGGTTGCGCCCTTCTTTAGACGTTCTTGCAGCAGTTCGTTGTCCTTGAAATCATCACCCTTCAATATTAAATTCTCATATTGTGCATGGAATCTGTTGGCAATGACCTCCGGTTGTTTGAGTTTGTCTGACGTTCCTAACCATGAAGCATACAGCTTTGGATAAGAAGAATAAAAGAACTCACGCATTAACTTTATCAAATCATCAATGGGATATCTGATATTGTTCAACATAAACAACTCTTCCGTAATTCGCAGCATATATTGTCGTTCCATCATATCCAAGCGCTGTTCATCTGGCTCTTGGTGACGTGGGTCATCACAAAACTGCTGTACCACGCTGTCGTTTATTATCGCGGTGCGTGGTATGGGGGTGCTCAGCACCATTCCATCAAGGGTTTTGCAACGTGACAATGCCACATATGTCTGTCCGTGGGCAAAACTGTGCTGTACATCAATTATTGCACGCTCAAAGGTCAAACCTTGCGACTTATGGACAGTAATAGCCCATGCTGTTTTTAATGGAAACTGTGAGAATGTTCCTACAACATCTTCCTGTACTTCCTGAGTTTTTTCATTGATAGAGTATTTCATGTTTTCCCACGTTTCATGTCCTACTTCTATCGTTTTGCCATCATCAAGTGTTTTTACAATTATTTTATGTGCCTCGAGCGATGTCACCTTTGCAATCATTCCGTTGTAATATCGCTTTTCCTGTGACGAGTCATTTTTAACAAACATCACCTGCGCACCTTCTTTAAGACAGAGCATCTTGTCTGTTGGATATGACATCTCAGGAAAATCACCTTCAATCGTTGCTTCGTAATTGTAAGCCTGTGTTGTCAATGCAGCGAGTTTTACTTGATTGATGTTATCTGCCTGATAGTTATGTGTTGTCAGTCGTATATATCCTTCGTCATCACTTGGTGAAAATTCAGGTACAAATCTTTCGTTTAACTTACTGAGGACAGTATCGTCAGCAGTGTTGTTGCGGACAGCATTGAGCAATCCTATAAACACCGGATCACTCTGTCTGTAAACATGTTTCAGTTCGATAGTTACGAAATCTGTATTCTGCAACACCTTGCTTGAAAAGAAATAAGGTGTAGAATAATATGGGGCAAGCAAATTCCACTCTTCTTCCCTTGCCACGGGTGCAAGTTGCTGCATGTCACCTATCATCAACATCTGAACGCCACCAAATGGTCGTCGGGAATTACGATACTGCCTTAATATTGCGTCTATGGCATCAAGCACATCTGCACGCACCATACTTATCTCATCAATAACAATAAGGTCTAACGAGCGTATGAGTTTTATTTTTTGTTTGCGAAACTGAAAGCGTTTGCCTTTTTGTTGTGTTCCTGGTATCTGCGGACCGAAATTCAGCTGAAAAAAAGAATGTATGGTGGTGCCTTGTGCATTGATGGCAGCAATTCCTGTTGGTGCTACCACCACCATGCGTTTGGGCAACTCTGTACGTATGTTACGCAAAAATGTAGTTTTCCCAGTACCTGCCTTTCCTGTAAGGAAAAGGTGAGTATCGGTGTTAGAGATTATTTCCCATGCAGTCTTCAGTTCCGGATTTTCCATGTCGTCTTTCATATATACAGATATTACATGGAATATGAGAAACCGAAACTGAAATATTCCTTGAATTGTATGTAGCTATGGTCGTCAGTTCTGTTCACACTGTCGTCAAAGCGTGGATAAAGGTACAAACAAGTGGAGATGTATTTATTGAACTGCAGTGTCAGTGTATTTTCCCATTCCATCTCGTATTTATGATATGTGGTATATCCATAAAGACGGGTTTTCCACTTGAAATTGTTGAAAGGCGTCCATGTCAAGTCAATGGTGTATTGCGAACCGAAGTCCTCCATGGTGCGGTGGCCTCCATTTATACCAAAACTTGTAGCAAGGTATCTCCTGTCCACATATTTGAATTTGAATGCCATTGGAGCGATGTGTATGGCACCTGTCAGTTTCTTGTTCTTTGTGCTCACGGTATAGTCCATACCCAAAGAGAGGTTCAACGTGAATGGCGACAAGAAGTCTGAATATACATAATCATTGTTGTCTTTCAATCCTTTTGTAAACTGGGTTTGCGCAATCACTTGCATAGTGTAATACCAATTGGCGTGTGCCTGCAAACCAAGTTTTGAAGTATATCTGATAAGGTCGTCAGATGTCTTGAATTTGTTTATAGTGTCGGCTTCCGTCGTTTGGAATCCAAGTCTCATCTCCAATTTGTTGTCCCACTTTACTTTCTGTTTGTTGTTGTAGTTGTACTGTAATGTCACAGTACCCATCATGGAGTAGCTGTTTGAACCACTCTTATACCAGTTTGAGGAAATATAATTCTGCAGGAACTGCAAATAATAGTCTCCGTGGAATGTCCAGAAATTAGGCTTGGTCACAACCATGTCAATAGGTTCAGTTTCAATTTCCGTCGTAGGTTGTGGTTCTTTTTCCTGTACCTGCTTAGCCAGTTCGATGCGTTCTGGACGTTTGGCTATAATCGGCTGGATATTTTCTTTTACATCTCTGCCGGTAAGAATGGTTGAATAATCTACAAGTTCTGGATGACGAAGATATATGTTCATCAGACCATTATCGATGATGTTGCTTCCTTGTCCGTCAATACTGAAGGCCCTTCCTACTACATCAGGATAGAATGCAGTAGGAGAAAACAAACGGAAATACTTGTTGTCTGCCGGATAACCTTGCTCTGCTCTGAGTGAATCATTGGAGCGTTTCAGAGAATCTATCTCAGCCTTGTATATTGCAAGCGAATCACTGTACGCTCTTATGATAGCGCTTGACAAAGACGAGGAATAATGTCGCTGTGCGTATGTATTTGCAGTGAAAAAAGAAAGTAATGTTATGACAATAAAAAGTGCGTATTGTTTCTTTGTATTCATTTTTATACAGATATTTGGGTACAAAGGTACTCCAAATTATTTGAATTATAGAATAATTGACGTGAAAAATACTTTATATTCCCGTTATTTTATTTAAAAAGTGTAATTATTGCCGATATACGCATTTTTTTTTGTAACTTTGCAAACTAAAATTAAAAACATTATATCACAAGTGGATAAAAATACTATCATCGGTTTTGCGCTCATTGCAGCGGTATTGTTCGGTTTTACATGGTTCAACCAACCCTCGAAAGAACAAGTTGAAGCCCAACGCAAACAAGATTCTATAGAAAATGTTGCGAAGCAAAAGGCTGAGCAGCGTATGTTGTCAGAACAACAGAAAAAGAAGGAACAGGCTGAAAAAGCCCTTAATGATTCCACTGCACCATTTTTCAGTGCAAAGCAGGGAAATGCTGAGTCTGTTGTGCTTCAGAATGACAAGGTGGCATTGACATTCTCCACTAAAGGTGCTGTAGTAGAAAGCGCTGTGGTGAAGAACTTTGAAGACAACAATGGTCACAAGGATGTAACTCTGTTTGACAAGAACACCCAGAAGCTCAATTTCACTTTTGCAGCCAAGGAGTCAAACATTGAAACATCAGAGTTGTTTTTTAATGTGAAGGAAAAGACTGCCAACAGCATCACTTTCGTTGCTGGCGACTCTGTCAAATCACTGACTATAACCTATACGCTCGGCAAGGATTACATGCTGCATTGCTCCATGGCAATGAAGGGAATGGAAGGTCTGTTTGCACCAAACATGCAGACGGTTGACATCAACTGGAGCGATAGGTGTAAGCAGCAGGAGAAAGGTTTTTCTTTTGAAAACAGATATTCTACACTTACGTATCACTTCACAGATGGTGGCACAGACTATCTGAATGAAACAAGCGAGAAGATAGACGAAACTGTTGAGGAGCCCATCAACTGGATTGCTTTCAAAAACCAGTTCTTCTCTGCAGTAATGATTGCCAAGGATGGTTATGGCACAGATGCGTTGCTGACTTCAAAGCCTGAAAAGAAAGGTTCTGGTTACCTGAAATATTATGAAGCCAAACTGAAGACTGCTTTTGATCCCAAGGGTGTCAAACCTACAGAGTTTGAGTTCTATTATGGTCCGAATGATTTCCGTCTTTTGCAGAGTGTTGAGGAGCAATCAACATTTGGTAAGGATTTGGAACTGGAACGCCTCGTATATTTGGGATGGCCTCTGTTCCGTTATATCAACAGGTGGTTTACGCTGTATGTTTTCGACTTCCTCCGCAGCATGGCGATACCAATGGGTATCATACTCATACTTATTACACTACTTCTCAAGGCCATCACATATCCGATGGTGAAGAAGAGCTATATGTCAAGTGCCAAGATGCGTGTACTCAAGCCAAAACTTGATGAAGCAACCAAGCAGTACAACAAGCCTGAGGATGCCATGCAGAAACAGCAGGCAATGATGCAACTCTATTCTGAATATGGTGTCAGTCCATTGTCGGGCTGCCTGCCAATGTTCATACAGATGCCTATCTGGATTGCGATGTTCAACTTTGTTCCTAACGCCATTCAGTTGCGCCGCGAGTCTTTCCTGTGGATTGACGACCTATCCACCTATGACCCAATAATAGAATGGAGCAAAGACCTTTGGCTTATTGGTGATCATCTGTCATTGACATGTATCTTGTTCTGTGGTGCCAACCTTTTATATTCATGGTTTACTATGCAGCAGCAGAAAGACCAGATGGTGGGACAACAGGCTGATCAGATGAAGATGATGCGTTGGATGATGATGCTCATGCCATTGATGTTCTTCTTTATGTTCAATGACTATTCTGCTGGTCTTAACTTCTATTATTTCATTTCTCTCTTCTTCTCTGCCGCTATCATGTGGCTTTTGCGCAAAACCACCAACGATGCCAAACTGCTTGCCATCCTCGAGGCTAAGCGCGAAGAGAACAAGAAGAATCCAAACAAGAAAATGAGTGGTTTGGCTGCCCGTCTGCAAGCTATGCAGAAACAGCAGGAGGAACTTCAGAAGAAGCGTGAGGAACTGGCACAGAAAAACGCCAGACTACGTGGAAAATAAATTATGACATATACACAGTAAACGCTGCCAGCGATTGGGATCATGCAATCCAACCGCTGGCAGCGTTCTTTTTCAAATGGAGTCCTAAGCAACTTTCAACAAACTGTACCTGCAGAACTTATCTTCTTGCACTGATGAAACGATGTTTCCCAAACTGATCATCATGTATCATGACGTTGTCAAAACCGTATGAACATATCATTTCCTTCAGTGCATCAGCATATATAGGATTAATTTCAAAATATAACATACCGAGTGGTGACAAAGCTGTAGCTGCATACTGTGTGATGGAACGATAGAACAACAGAGGATCGTCATCGGGAACGAAAAGGGCGAGGTGTGGTTCATGGCACAACACATGTGGTTCCATGTCTGCCGCTTCTTTGTCACAGATGTAAGGAGGGTTTGACACTATGATGTCAAAGTCATTGTCCCCGTCATGTCTTGCCTTAAGAATATCTTTTTTCTCAAATACCACATGAGTCTTTATGTTGTCCGCATTCCCAGATGCTATACGCAGGGCATCTTCACTAACATCCCATGCTGACACAGTGGAGTGGGGGAGTTCTGATGCCAATGTTATGGCTATGCATCCTGAGCCGGTGCCGACGTCAAGGATGCGTGGTGCTGCAACAGTGTAGCCGTTAATAATCAGTTCGCAGAGTTCTTCTGTCTCAGGACGCGGGATTAAGACTCCCTTCTCCACATGGAAATCCCTTCCGCAGAATACCGTCTTGCCTGTGACGTACTGCACCGGTTCTCCCTGTTCAAGGCGCTGCATATATTGCTCCAGACGCTTGACGTCCCCGCATGACATATGCTCAAGTGCACCTGTGCAGATATCTGTCATGGTCATTCCGAAACAATCATAAAGCAGGAGAAGCACTATGCTGCGCGCCTCCTGCTCATCGTATTGTTTCAGCCTTGCGGCAAGTTCCCTTATCGTCATTTCAACTCAAGCGTTACAATGGAATTTTTAGGCATCTTCACCTGCATCTGTCCATTCTTTATCTTTACCTCCTTGAATGTTTCATTCTTCACCTTGTCTGGCTGGTCAAAGGTGTTTAGGTCTTCTATCTTCGATGTAGCCAGTATGGTGCCTACGGCTTTCGTAGCCTTGATGCCTTCAAGGTTCACTGTGACGGTCTGCTCCTTGTCAACGCTTACGTTGGTGAGCGATACATGGTACACACCATTCTTGTCTTTCGATGCTGTGGCAGACACGAGTGGCAGCTTGCCGTCAAAATGGCGGTTGGCTCCCTTGATGTCCATAGTCTCACACTCCACGTCGGTGGGTATGTATGCTGCATCCTGATGCACCTGATACTGCTTGAACACAAAGTATGTCGGCGTGAGCACCATCTTCTCGTCCTTGGTGAGAATCATTGACTGGAGTACGTTGACAATCTGTGCTATGTTACACATCTTCAGACGGCGTGTATATTTATGGAAGATGTCGAGCGACGTACTTGCCACCACTGCATCGCGCATGGAATTCTGCTGGAACAGATGGCCCTTGATGGTGCCAGGCTCCTCGTCCCACCATGTACCCCATTCGTCGAGTAGCAGTGCCACGCGGTTCTTCGGGTCTTTCTCATCCATAATGGCAATGTGCTTCTTCAGCACATCCTCTATCTCGCGGCACTTGCCGATAGTCCAGTAATACTGGTCTTTCGTGAAGTCTGTCGCAGAACCTTTGCTGCCCGTCCACCCCGGTACGGTGTAGTAATGCAATGACAAACCAGCCATGTTGCCACCGGCATTATCCATCAGCACCTTTGTCCAGTTATAGTCATAGTCTGATGCACCAGAAGCAATCTTAAACAGGTTGTGACCGTCATAGTTGCGGCAATATGTTGAATAGCGGCGGAAGAGGTCGCTGTAGTATTCCGGGCGCATAGAACCACCGCAGCCCCATGATTCGTTGCCTACGCCGAGGTATTTCAGGTTCCATGACTTCTCGCGACCGTTCTGACGGCGCAGGTTTGCCATTGGCGAGTCACCGTCTGATGTAATGTATTCCACCCACTTGGCAAGTTCTTCTACCGTACCGCTGCCTACGTTGCCACTCAGATATGGCTCTGCACCGATCAGTTCGCAGAGGTTGAAAAACTCATGTGTACCAAATGAGTTGTCCTCCACGGTGCCGCCCCAGTTGTTGTTCACCATCTTTGGGCGTTTCTCCTTCGGACCAATGCCGTCCATCCAATGGTACTCATCGGCAAAGCAGCCACCAGGCCAGCGCAGTACAGGCACTTTCAGTTCCTTCAATGCGTTGAGCACGTCAGTGCGATAACCGTCCTGATTTGGAATCTTTGAGTCTTTGCCTACCCAAAGACCTCCATATATGCAGGTGCCTAGATGCTCTGCAAACTGTCCGTAAATCTCTTTTGGGATAACGTCACCTGGCTTATCGCCGTGGATTGTCACTGTCTGTGCTGACGCTGACGCAGCAACGCCAACGATGCCGATTAGTAATAAATGCTTTAATTTCATGTTTAGTTAAGTTAATATTATATTTTTTTATTAGTTAATAATCGTTGTGAATACTCTCTGCCATGAGCCTGTATATCTGCCGGGTGCGCTCATCATGCAGCATTTCTATCTGTCGGCTCATCACGCCGGTGTCATACCTGACCATCGGACCTGTCTGTGCTTCGCGCGGTGACATATCCGTAACCTTTCGTGCCGTTTCCTGTATCAATGGAAGAAGGATATTGAAATCGATGCCAGCCTCTTCAAGCACACGCTCACCGAGACGATAGCAGTGGTTGGCGAGATTGCTTGCCAATACTGCAGCAAGGTGAATTTTCTTGCGCTGCTCACTGTCAGCTTCCTGCACATTGTCTGACAGACTCTCCGCCAATCTTCGCAGCAATGTCATTGCTCGTTCATCTGATGCCTCAAGAAAGCACGGTATCTCCTTGAAGTTCACCATCCTTGTTTTTGAGAAGGACTGCATGGGATATAACACGCCGTAATGCCGCACTGCACCGTGGAACACATCCATCGGCACACTCCCGGCAGTGTGCATGCATATCGCATCGCCTATCACGTGCCCCAGCGTCTGCGCTACAGTCCTCACCGCATCATCCTTTACAGAAACAATGTAGGCATCAGCATCGCTACATACAGTGTTCACGTCGGCAGTATATCCGCATCCAATCTTCTCCGCCAGTTCCCTTGCGTGTTCCTCCGTGCGACTATATACCTGCACGATGTCATGCCCCGCACGTTTCAGCGCGAGTGACATTTGTGTGGCAAGATTGCCCGAACCGATGAAAACCAGTCTGCTCATTTTATTTATAATAAACAGTAAACCGTAAACCCTAAACAGTAAACCGTAAACTAAACATCATGCGTTGCATGAAACAGTCCCTTGAACTGCAGACACTCGTCTATTACCACTTCATTGTGGCAGAATGGTATTATACACTTTGCCATACCGCCAGTGGCTATCACATGTATGTCGCCTTTCAGAGTAGGACGTATGCGGTCTATTATGCCGTCCACCATAGCAGCATTGCCGTAAAGCACACCACTCTGCATACACTCCAGCGTGTTGCGCCCTATCATGTTCTCTGGCTGTTCTATATTCACCATCGGCAGTTGCGAAGCCTTCTTGCTCAGAGCCTTCAGCGATGTCTTTACTCCTGGGATTATCATGCCGCCAATGAATGTGTTGTCGTCATTGACCACACCAATGGTGGTTGCCGTACCCATGTCTATTATTATCGCCGGCACACCGTGACACACAGCCGCACCTACTGCATCGGCAAGGCGGTCCTTACCCAGTGCCGCAGGCAGTTCTATGTCCAACTTGATTTTCTGCAGTGCATCATCAAGATTAAAGAAATGCGGCACTATCCCCGTGATATCCTTGATAGCCTGAGCAATATAGTCATTTATCTCTGGCACCACGGAAGATATGGTTATAGTGTCAATGTCCCTTGTCTCTATCTCGTATTTTCTTATGCCTGCTTTCAGTTCATAACGGAAGAAACTGACGGTTTCGTCCTTCAGCGTCTTAAATCTCCACACATTCGTTATCTCGCCATTGTTGTCTGTCATGGCAATGGCAATGGTGGAGTTACCTATGTCGATAAGTATATGCATAATCCAATATCATTTCCGCCGTTTCTTCCTTTGAGCACAGCGGCAGTTCCTTCACTTCTTCCTGCGTTATCAGCGTCACCTGGTTGGTGTCAACGGCAAAGCCGGTCTTGTTCTCGCTCACGGAATTGGCGCAGATGATGTCTGCGTTCTTCTTCGTCAGTTTCTTGCGCGAGTTCTCCATCAGGTTCTCCGTCTCCATTGAAAATCCTATCAACATCTGACCGTCACACTTGTGCTCACCAAGATATTTCAGTATGTCCTGCGTGCGCTTGAGTGGTATAGACATGTCTTCGTCCTTTTTCTTCACCTTCTGGTCATGGTATTCTGCCGGTGTATAGTCAGCCACGGCGCTGCACATTATTATGATGTCTGCCTCGGCACTGCGACTGGTCACGGCCTCATACATATCCTGTGCGCTCTTTACCGATACCACGTCAATGCCGCTGAAGGCCTTTATGCTCACCGGACCGCTTACGAGTGTCACGTCCGCCCCTTTCACAGCAGCCATCTTCGCCAGTGCGTAGCCCATCTTGCCTGATGAGTGGTTGGTGATATAGCGCACGGGGTCTATGGCCTCCTGCGTAGGACCTGCACTTATCAGCACGCGCTTGCCTGAGAGTGTTTTCTCCCTTGCCGCCTGCAGCAGTATGTGTTCCATCAGCACCTCCGGCTCAGGCATCTTGCCGCTGCCAGTGTCGCCACATGCCAGTCTGCCCACCACAGGAGTTATCACATGGCAGCTATATTTCTGCAGCTTACTGATATTGTCCTGCACTATGGGATTCTCCCACATTCCGGTGTTCATGGCAGGTGCTATCAGTATCTTGGCTTTCGTGGCACATAGTGTTGTGGTCAGCATGTCATCACAGATGCCGCCGGCCATCTTGCCTATCACATTGGCCGTGCATGGCGCAACGAGTATGAGGTCGGCTTTCTTGGCAAGCGACACATGCTTTACCTCGAAGTCGAAGTTGCGGTCGAAGGTATCGACGATGCATTTGTTGCCTGTCAGAGTCTCGAAAGTCATGGGAGCGATAAAGTTCGTGGCATTGCGCGTCATGATGACGTGCACCTCCGCATGCTGCTTCACAAGCATTGACGCCAGCATTGCCGTCTTGTATGCGGCTATGCTGCCGGTCACTCCGAGCACTATGGTCTTTCCTGTAAGCATAATCTTCTTCTCTTAAAATGAACAATATATGATGAAGGATTCCATGCTATAGTGAATCTCATTCTTCATTCTATATTCTTCATTCTTCATTTTCAATCCCCAAAGAGTTGGCCGTGTTTTTCGTAGTGTGCCTTACGCACAATCTTGTTGTCGTCATCTACGAATACTACGGTAGGCTTATGGTTTGCAGCTTCCTCGGGTGTCATATCGGCATACGACATGATGATTACCTTGTCGCCCACGCTGACACATTTCGCCGCTGCACCGTTCAGGCATATCACGCCCGAACCTTCCTCGCCTGCTATGGCGTAGGTCTCCAGTCGGTTTCCATTGTTCACGTCGGCTATCTGCACCTTTTCGTATTCCATGATGCCAGCCTCGCGCAGCAGTGCCGTGTCAATGGTCACACTGCCCACATAGTCGAGTTCCGCCTGTGTCACCACAGCGCGGTGAATCTTTGATTTAAGTAGTGTTATGTTCATTACTTTTCTTTGTTGAATGTCATATAGAGTGTTTCCCTAACGACTAATAAAATGCAAAGTTAGCAATAATTATTGTTATGGCAAAATTTCTCAGCGATTTTCTTACTTTTTCCCTGAAATGTAGTGTTCCACAACTGTTTCCTTGTTATATGTCATGGTATATCCTCTCCGTTTTACCTTTTCTTCCTGACGTACTATCCTGAAGTCTCGTGTTGCCGTATATGGCTCCACCTTTATGCGCTTTCCCTTGTGGTAAAACACCACGCTGGCCGTCTGCAGGAAGGGGAAGCCTAAAAGCGACTCCCTGCCGGTCTCCACATCCACCTCGTGGAATATTAGTCCCGCCACCGTGAGTTCTTCCAGCCTCAGTGCCGTCACCGACTCTTCTGTGAGTCCGAACATCCCTCCCATGTCTGATAACTTCGTGCCCTGCACCTGGTGCGCGAACCTTTCGCGGTGCTTGCCGTTCATTATCGTCTCTAAGTCTGCTGAGTTCATGCTAAACAGGTGGTCGCAACCGGTGTCTATCACTACGTCCTTTATCTTAATGCCCGGACTCACCTTTGTCTTTATCGCCAGGCGCTTGTCGAACTGTCTGGTGCGGTATTTCTTGCCTTCCTCCTTGTCAAACAGATGCTTGTCTCTTGTGAATATCACCTGCCTGCCCTGCACGTCAATCTTCATGTTCATGCCGTTGCGCTCCAGTATATACTGCATTCCCACGATACCGTCGCCGCGCAGCATCATGACGCTGTCCACAGCGGCGACATACAGTGGCACCGTGTCGTCACCGTCATACTTGCATACTTTCAGGCATCCCATCATCTTCTCTGCCGCCTCCGTCCTGCCTGTGCTGCTCTCTATCGAGTCACCGTCAGCAGTCACCTGCACTGTGGAGTCCACAGCATGACGGAACACCACGTTTGCCCCACATCCTGTGTCGAGTAAGAAGCGCATGGGCTTGCCGTTCAGCGTCACGGGGATGGTGATATAGTTGCCTGTGGTCTCTATCCTCACCGTGTCAGCATCCTGCTGTGCATGGAGCATCATGGCATTGAGGCTCAGCAGCAGTGCCGTCAGCAACTGAATGTATGATTTCCTTTTACTTTTTCTCATCATCGTCCTGAATATACAGTTCCGGGTCTGGACGGTCACCTTCCACAAACTCTGGTTCGTATTCATCTCCAGGGACTTGGTCATCGAAGTTAGTCACCTCATAACCTTCTATTTCGCCCATTTCGTGTGCTCTTGCCTCTTTCTCATCGTCATCCTCACCATTGTCTTTATGCTCACTCGTATTGCTCTTGTCATGCTGCGTGTGGGTGAGTTTTTTGGGGGTGGCTGTATTTTTGTCTGCAACAGAGTCTGTGGTTGGTGTCACCGTTAGGTTGTCGTCCTGCACCTCCGTAGTGGCATTGTCCTTGCTATTCTCGTTCTGTATGAAACAATATACGCCAACGCACATATAGACAATCCACATGCCAAATAATATGTATTTTATTAGTTTCTTCTTGTTCATGCCTTAGATAACCGTCCAGTCATCGGCAAAGTTAATTAATTCTTCCGAATTAGACAAATGTTTTTTGTTTTTTAGTGTGCAAAATCGTATTTAACTGCCGTTGCGATAGATGATACTCATCATGAAGGCAGACAATACCAACAACACCGTCGGACAAAAAGTAAGGTAAAGAGTCAATCATAACATTTCTTTGCCTTATTTTGTATTTCCCGTTTTTTTTTGTAATTTTGCATTCAATTAGAAAAAAAAAATACAAACATACATTAATAATTTAAACAAATTTATTTTCATAGAAATGAAAAAGTATTTATCTATTGCTTTTGCTGCTTTGGTTTGTGGCATGGCTGTTACGTCGTGTAATGTTGCCGACGACGGTTTTTTTATAACACAAACAAATTACAGACTGTTGACTTTTGAAGATGACGACTGGACGGGTGGTACCAATTATCTAGGAGGAAGCTCATGGTCCTCGCTGATTGATGATTCACAGTACGGTGGTTCTATTCTTTACCCGGGCGAAGAAGGTACGATTTACCAGTGGAATGATGATAAAAATACATACCTGGCTCATATGTTGCCTAACGGATATGGTGACAATGCATATTGGGGCGGTGGCCATGCCGTGTCTAATTATACAGGGGTGGCTGAGAGCGAAGCAACTTATGAGTTGCAGCTGGCCATTCCTCTTGCCACAGGACACAACGGTTCGCGTAATTTCTGTGTGCATAATGGATATAAGAGCTATGAGGGAGCAATAGTGCCGGCTCTGTATTTCAGTGATAAGAAAGCTCGTATCATAGACCACATGTACGTTACTAATACCAGCTACACGTTGAATGAAATGAGGAAATCGGGAACTCCATTCAAGAACGGTGAGGATTGGTTGAAGATTGTCGCAACCGGATATAATGCAAACAATTTGCCCACTGGTACTGTAGAGTTCTATCTGGCTAAGGATGGAAAATTCGTAACAGACTGGACAAAGTTCTCTCTTTCCACATTGGGAGCTGTGGTAAAGGTAGAATTCTATGTAGATGGTTCATGCACCAATGAATTTGGATTGGTAACTCCTGCCTATTTCGCTTATGATGATGTGCAGGTTATCGAGGATCTATAAGAAATAGATATTCCTAGTGTAAGAAATAAGCAAAACTTACGTCATAATAAAATATTTTATGTAACTTTGTACCCGTAAAAGGAATATGGTTGGGAAGAATAAAGAATAAGGACTATTTGGGGAATACAGCAAAAGTAACAACCTTAATCCTTCAACCAAAAGACACTTGTTGTCTGCATTGTATGATAATATAGTAGCTACCTAATTAAATTCAGAATTATGAAAAGACTTACTTTAGCAATTATGTTTGTGTTCTGCACGCTGGCTATGTCGGCACAGGACGGTATTAAAGTGAAATTCCAGGGCACCAGTCCTGACATCATGGATTTCGCATGGTCGTGGGTTACGATGATGGATGGCAATCCCGAGGATACTCCAGATGAGTCTATGACCGCACTGCGTAAATCACTGGAGTGTTATCGCACGGGCACCGCCCAGCCCGCTGGCTATACTATCACTGTAGACAAGAATGCCGGCTACATCCTAGTGGAGCAGACCGATGAGGACGGCGAATATACACACCGTTGGGAGATGTGCTACTGGAACATGGCCGACAAGAAGCACAAACTGTTTGCGCTGTGCACGGAACTGTGGCAGGAGGGCATGCGCTTGAACCCAGGACAGTATGATGGTCTGATGTTCTTCCGCTACAACAATGCTACAAAGCGGATGGAGTACGTTGACATGGGTATTGAGGTGGAATACTTCAACACCTCGTATGGACTGCCACGCGTGGGCAAGGACATCACAGTGACTAAGTGGAACGATTCTGGAAAGAAAACGACGAAGACGCTGAAGTGGACCGGTAACGGGTTCAGCAGGCGTTAATTTAATCTGATGATTCAAACGTAACTATTCAGCGAATGCCATATTAATGAAATTTTATTCTCTGCGAGGCACCATTAATGCCCATAAATGTCATATAATTTACCATAAATTTATGAAAGAATTCATGCTATTAATGATAATTAATGGTACGCCGTAGGCTAAAAGTATATTCACAGAATCGTTACATTTAAACAAATATAATGACCCAACGGGCAATCCTCGTTGGGTCATTATATTTGTTTGTATTCGCAAAATCTTCCTGTCTTATTCCAATTCGACAGTAATCTTCTCCATACGAACCTGACCGTCCTTAGGATATAGGAGTACTTTTTTAGTAGAGCCGTTCCAAGTTACTATCAGAGCCGACTTGTCAGCCATAGCATTTGCACAGCCCTCCAGGCCCGACATGTCGAAGCAATAGGACGTAGTTCCTGCGTTAGGTGCGCAGTTGATGACAATCTTCTTGATTTTCCTTCCATCAGTCGTAGCGATGCTGAGCACGGAGTTCTTGTAAATACGTATGTGGTTCGAATTCGGGGCTACCAAGGACGAAGAACATTGATATTTATAGTAGCCTATATCCAGGCTATTCGTCGTGGTGCTGTAGCCGGAACCATAGGTGCCGTCAGTCGCAGTCTTCCATGTCTGGGTGTCGGAATTCGTATTGAAAGAAACTACAGAGGAACCGCCATTATTTGCACGCATGAGCGAAACGAGATATGCTCCGCCTGATACCGTTTCGGGAGTATTATTTCTATAGTTCATCCATTTTCCACAAACAATGACCTCGTCGCCAACCTTAATATCGGTCTGACCTGACTCATATTTCTTGTTTTCATAGTAGAGTATGCGGAAGCAGTACAACTCATTATTCTGAGTACCGTCTTCGGAAATGCAGAATGAAGCATTGCCATAGCTTCCGCTCTCAGAGTACGTTCCTTTGTTGACAATGCTGGAGATTTTACCTTTCACATATATGTGACACAGAACAGTGCCAGCATTGAATAAATCAGTTTTTTCATATCGTTATTCTTTTATATTATTGTGCATAGATTGTTTAAATTAATAAATCAACTGCAAAGATATAAACTTTTTTGAATATCGTGCAAAATACAGAGAGAAATCGTTTTGCCATATACAATTTTTATCATAAAATGCCCTCTGAATACACAATACAAGAAGTATAGCACCAAAAGTGTTATAATACAAATTCGTTGATTATAAACTATATACACAATACATTTGTGATAATACCAACACTTGCCTGGCTTGCGTTTTTATTCATTCTTGATTATACCCGCAATTATATTCTTCATGCCACTGACGATGTATGCATTTCATCTTTGTCACGCTGCAACTGAACGTGGATTTTCCTGTATGCAATCTTATGTACGCGGATGCACAGGTAAATGGCGGCAACAAAGCCTATACCACCTATCACCCAGTCCAGCCCCGTCGACATTAGGAACATGTCATATAGCCCGTGTGCCAGTATCGGAGCACCTAATGTAAGGAAGGCGCTACGCATCGAATGGTCAACGAAATGATGCACAGAATAATAGTATCCCATCAGCACGGCAAAGGCATAGTGGCCAGGCACAGACATGAACGCACGCAGGAATGCAACCGTCTGCCAATCGTCACCCTCATCCAGTAGGTACATGATATTCTCAAGACCTGCAAAACCCAGTCCGACGCTCACGGCATATACAATCCCGTCAAAATGCTCGTCGAAATACTTATTCTTGCGCAACACCAGCCAAAGGGCTATCAACTTAAAGACTTCCTCCGGTACGGCTGCCACAAAGAAAGCATCTATCACGACATCAGCAAAACTACTTACCCCTGCCTCTTCGTCAAGAAACAGCGCTGTTACAAACTCCTCCACCATTGCCACGGGGAGGCATATCAGTATGCCAAGCGTAACCGCCTTCAATAGTTTAGACAGCGGCTCTTTCTTAGTATCTTTCCATATTATATACCACCACAGCAATACAGCCGGGAGTATTCCTGCAAGAATCACGACCATTGTTGTTATTAATTGCCTGTACCCAGGAATAAGTTTACTATAGCATTTGCATCAGCCATGCTGATATCTCCGTCCTTGTTGACGTCGCCAGCCTCCTTGTTGAAGCCGCTGATGCTGTTCTTGTCCGTAGCGAGGAAGTAGTTCACTACCATGTTGGCGTCGGCCATGGTCACAGAGCCGTCATTGTTTACGTCGCCAGCAACTGTGCGTATTTTGTCGCCC
>JAEEHW010000014.1 GCA_016281055.1 Prevotella sp. | reverse complement strand
TTCATCTTATCGTTCTTCATCAGACCACGATCAGACATCAAGGCAAGAGAGAGGTTGAAGTTTGTCTTTTCATTACCACCCTGCACGCCAATCTCATAGTTCTGTGTCGTTGAGTTCTGGAAAATATAGTCGTACCAATCAGTATAATCACCATTAGCAATCAAATCCCTTACGTACGTATTATCAGGTAACTGATCATTACCGAAGTCATGTATCGCAACGTTTGATTCACCCCAGTTGCCTGACTTGAAATCTGCCTGATAGTTTTCACGGTCAGTCCAACGCTGCACTTCCTTATCACCGTACATAGCCTTGACAGCAGATGTCGGGCTGTTGAATGACCAATAAGCATTGAAGTTTACGTTTGTCTTACCTGCCTTACCACGCTTTGTCGTAATAATGATGACACCGTTAGCACCCTTGGTACCATAAATAGCGGTAGAAGATGCATCCTTCAAGATGTCCATTGACTCAATGTCAGAAGCAGGAATGTCGATTGTAGAACCATATTCTACACCATCAACAATTATAAGCGGAGAGTTGGAGGCTGTAACAGAACGCATACCACGAATATTGATGCTATTCTTGCCACCTGCTTCACCAGAACTCTGCTGAACGTCAACACCTGGCACCCTGGCCTGGATAGCCTGCAATACGTTAGCACCTGCAACCTTGCCGATGTCTTCCATCTTTACAGATGCTACAGAACCGGTGAGGTCCTTTTTCTTCATGGTGCCGTAACCTACGACAACGACGTCGTTAAGGGTCGTGGCATCATCCTCGAGTTTTACCTCAAATGAAGACTTGCCGTTCGTGGCAATGGTCTGTGGCTTCATGCCGACGTATGAAACGTTAAGGCTTCCACCGTTCTTGAGGTCAAGAGTGAAGTTACCATCAAGGTCGGTAATGGTGCCATTCTGAGTACCTGACTCCATTACGGTTGCTCCTATGACAGGATCACCGTTGGCGTCTTTAACCGTACCACTGACTTTCTGCGCCCACGATGAACTGGCCATCATAACCAGACCTGCTGCTAGCGCCAAGCGGATAGTTTTTGATTTACCAAACATAAAATTAGTAAGTTAGTTAATATTACAATTATAAAATTTGTTTCTTTTTTGAAACATTGTTATTTTTCGTAGTATATATTCTTCGTAGTATTGTAAGAATACCTATTTTGCAATGTATAGTTAGCAAAAAGCCGAATTTGGCACAAAATTAATTAATTTTTATCAATTACCACTAATTTTGTCTATTAATTTTTGTTAAATCAGCAAAATTCCTTTGATTTTCATCAATCCAAGGTCATTAAGGAAACAAAAAGCTCGCTGACACATAAAAAGTGTCAGCGAGCTTATAGTCTTTAACGTATATTTGTACAATCAAATATTACATTCTTTCCATTATTACCATGCCTGACCGAAGCCGTAGCCATTGAGTATGCCTGCAGTGGCAACAACATTGGTAGAGAATGGGAACAGATAGATTGGTGCACTTTCGTAGTCATACTCTGGGAAGAGGTTGTCAAGATACTCGGCCTTGTTGGCAACAATCTGAGAACCCCAAGCTACTTTCTTGTAACCGTCAGCTGTCAGTGCAGCTGCATCATCAACAGGTGCGAAGAGTCCCTGTATTGCAAGGTTACTCTTGGCGTTAGAGTTGTATGCAGTGAAGTCACTTACATACTCCCAGTCGTGCTGTCCGCGCCATGCCGGGAAGAGTACTGGGTTTGTCTTGTCAGTGCAGATACCCGGTGTTACGCGTGATGAGAGATTGTATGGGGCAGCCGTTGGGTCAACAGCCTTGGTGTATATATCAGAAGAGATAACGTTGCCGTTCTCGAATGTATATGAACCGTCAGCCTCAAGACCATCTATCATTTTCTTTGTGAGTTCCTTGATTTCTTTTATCTTCTCTGCTATGAGACCAGTGCGGATAAGCGTCCAACGACGGTCACCCTCGCCAGCGAATTCAAAGCCACGCTCGTCAATGACAGCCTTGAAGAGGTCGCCCTCTTTGGCTACAAATTCATCTACATCGTTTGTGCCCATGGCACGTGTGCGTGTCTTTGCAAGATATTCCTTAGCTTTAGCCTCGTTACCCAAAACTGCGTATGCCTCAGCAAGTCCGAGATAAACTTCAGAGATACGCATATAAGGAGCATTGATACCAGAGCGGCGCTGGTTAGCAGTCCATACCGTTGACTGGCGGTTCTCGTCGAACTTGCCGCAAGCGATACCGCCACCCTTTACTGTAGAACCAGGAGTGAAAGGAATAAGAGTTTCATAACCCTTACCGTCAGAACCTGTTACAGAGCAGCTGATGTCGCGACGTACGTCGTTTGGATCGAACATACCATAGTAGAAGGCAGGGTTGATACGTCCCTGACCGTAGCTCTTACATGGGAAAGCCTTTGACGAACCGCCTCCAGAAGGACGACCGAGAGAGTAAGAACGTGGGTCGTTGCCACTTGCACCTTGAGTGAATGTCTCTTCATAGATTGACTCATTGGCGAAGCCTGTGTCGCTGCCATGAAGCTGAGTGAAGAAAGCAGAGTAGTCATTTGCATTGAATGTAACAGCACCAAGGTTCTCCAAACACTTCTCGTATGCGTCCTTAGCAATTTCATAGAGATTCTTGTAATCAGAACGACGAGCATAGTAAGCATTACCTGCGTTTGCATTAGGCTTACCCTTTGTCTCAAATGTCAGAGCATTGCCCTGTCCGTCATGATATGCAATATCAGGACGACGTGTCTGATAACCAGCTGCTTCAAGAGCCAGACGACCGATGAGTGCATAGGCATAGGTCTTTGAGAAATAAGTCTTGCCATTTGCTTCTACTGGCTTCATCTTCGGAGCTGCGGCCTGCAACTGCTGGATAAGTATGTCGTAGATAGAGTCGCGAGAAGCTAGTCCAAGTGCCTTGTTGCCATGTTCTGGCAGATAATATGGTACGTCACCATAGTACTTAATCAGCTCACGGTATGCGGTAGCACGCAGACACACAGCCTCGCCGTATATCTCGCCTACTTCAGTAGCACCGTCGGTAGCCATTGCTGCGCTGAATGTTGGCAGATATTTCTCCATACCTTCGATAATAGAGTTAGCACGGCTTACAACTACATACAGCTTTGCGTATGGGCTGTTTGGCGCTTCCTTACCGTATGTTATAGGGTTATATGTCCCTGCGACAGTACCGTTGAGATAGAATGACTCGGGTTGATGACGAGGCAGTTGGTTTGCAAAACCCTCTGGGTGACGCATGATGTCAGAACCTGCAATGTCGAGTGCATAAAACAGTCCATCACCGAAAATCTGACTGCTGACACAATCGTGCCACTGCACGTATGCTCCCTTAAGAGCTGCATCAGTAGTATTTATCGTAGAAAACACGAATGAATCATCAGCTGTTGACACAGAATTGGTTTCTAGATAGTCATTACAAGATGACATACCTGCAATTACCATTCCTGCCAATGCAATATTTTTAATTTTATTTTTCATTTTATATATCTCCTTAATTGTTTAGAATGCTACGTTAAGACCAAATGTGAATGTACGGCTCTTTGGATAAGAGCGGAAGTCGTAGTTGGTCGTTGGGAAACCTGAGTAGCTTGAGTCTGCTGTAGGACTTACGTTCACGTCTGGATCAAGTCCGCTGTATGACTTAATGCAGAAGAGATTGCCAGCTGTGAAGTAAACACGTGCATTGCTCAGAGCGAGCTTGTTAATCCATGCTTTCGGGAATGAGTAGCCAATGGTAAGGGTTTGCAAACGCAGGAAAGATGCACTCTCAATGAAATCAGAGCTTACGATGCCGTACTCAGAGTAGGGAGCAGCGTATGTTGCACCGGCATTGAGCGCAGCGAGTTCCACAGGATCGTTAACAAGGTAGATGTCACCATTGTTGTCGATTCCGTATGATTTCCATGTCTGTGAAGCCTCAGCAAGACGTGAGTAGCCAAGACCAGTGTCCTTATTACCCATCATGTCATACATCACGTTTGCATTGTAAACCTTGCCACCGAGTTGGTATGCAAAGTTGAGAGTGAAGTCCAAACCTTTGTAATTTCCGTTGAAACGGAAACCACCAGTGTGCTTAGGTGCTGTGCGGCCGATAATCTGCTCCTTAGCTGTAGCCTTCTGTGCGCCTGCCTCTGCGTCTGTAGCCTCAAACTTAGGAGCGCCAGGGAATGGACAGGTGTTCTTGCTGTCGTACTCAGAGTTGAGCTGAAGCAATGCCTTAGGGAAGTTACCTGCGGTAGCTACACCCTTAACATCGTCTTTCAAGGTGTACTTACCTGTCGCAGCATCGTAGTTGAAGTCGTCAACAGTGAAGTAGCCGAGACTCTTGTAGCCCTGAATAAGACCTACAGGCTCGCCCTCTCTTACGATGTAGTCGTAGTTAGGCAGACGTGTGGTAGAACCCCAGTTTGTGTGTGCACTTGCAATGACGCCATCAGCCAGTTTCTCTACGTTGTTAACGTTGTAGTTGTATGTCAGACCAAATGTAAGGTTGAAGTCCTTTGTCTTTACAATGTTATAGTTGAAGGTGAACTCTATACCCTTGTTTGAAGTCTCAGCAACATTCTGGAACTGATATGAGTAACCAGTTGTGCAATCAACAGGCACGAGCATCAGACAGTCCTTGGTGTTGTTCCAGTAGAAGTCAACAGCACCATTGAACTTACCGTTGAAGAAGCTGTAGTCAAGACCAAGGTTGCGAGATATGGTTGTCTCCCACTTCAGGTCAGGATTACCCATTGTAGATGATGGATTGTAGGTTGCAACAGCTTCTCCATTGATTGTGGATGTGGCTGTACTCCAAGGGGTAAGGAATGCCAATGCGTCAATGCCATCATTACCTGATGAACCGATAGAGAGACGCAGTTTCAAGTTGTCGAGCCAGTTCTTGGTGCTTGCCATGAATGGTTCCTCGCTGATACGCCAGCCGAATGCGGCTGCAGGGAAGTAACCCCAATGGTTATCCTTGCTGAACTTAGAAGAACCGTCGGCACGCATGGTACCAGTGAAGAGGTAACGCTCAAGGTATGTATAGTTCACGCGACCGAACCAAGAGATAGTGTGTGAAGGAATACCAATGTTTGACTTCACGTAACTCTGGCCAGACTGTGAGTACATGTTAATGTTGCCGAAAGCCTGCTCCATTGTCCAAAGTTCAGGATAACCAACACCATATATCTGGTATGAGTTTGACTTGCTTGAGAGTACCTCGTTACCTACCATTGCATTAAGGCTGTGGTTGTCGCCAAGTCCCTGCACGTCATAGCTTAGAGTTGTGTCCCAACGCACGTTATAGCCATCGCCGTTTGTCAAGTTCGCTGTGCTGTACTTCTGACCCTGAGTGTTACCTCCGTTCCAGTTCTGAGTCTTTGACCAGTTGCGTCCTGTCATCAACTCTGTCTTTGCTGTAAAGCCGGGGAATGCCTTCCATGTCAGAGAGGTATTCAGGTTCAAACGATAGATGTTACGCAGGTTCTCGTAGTCATTCAAAATGTCAACAGGATTGTATGATGACTCGTAGCTTGAAGAGCCCATACCGAGGTCTGTAGGATCACCGCTGCCAAGTATGTTGTCAACTGGCGCAAAACGGTAAGATTCCGTAGCATACTCATATCTGTTGCCCTTGAATTTCATCTCGCTGTAACGAGCGTTTACGTCGAGTGTAAGAGTCTTTGCCAGTTCCTGCTGCAACTTCATGTTGATGTTCCAACGTTGGAAACCTGAATTTATGAGGGCTCCGTCCTTGTTCATGAAGTTTACTGCTGCAAAGTACTTCGTGCGTTGTGTGCCGCCACTTACAGAGAGGTCGTGATTCCAAGAACCAGAGTTCTGGAGTACATCCTCCATGTAGTTGTGAGCAGACTGTGACTTGTACTCATCAAGATGATTGCCGTATGCAGAACCCAAGCCAAAGAACTTTGCCACGCCATCACCATTCTTGGTGTTGTATGCTGTAGCGTATGACCAGTTACGGTAGATGTTGTCGTATGGTGTTTCGACATCAAGAATCTTTGGTTTTGCAGTAATCTGGTAGTACATACCGTACTTCACTTGTGCCTTACCCTCCTTGGCCTGCTTTGTGGTAATAAGGATAACGCCGTTAGCACCGCGTGCTCCATAGATGGCTGTTGATGCAGCATCCTTCAGCACGTCGATAGACTCGATGTTATCGGCAGGAATATCGTCAATACGACTCACTGGCATACCGTCAACAATGTAAAGAGGTTCGTTAGACTGTGTGATGGAACCGCCGCCACGTACGCGAATTGACTGCGTGGCACCAGGACGACCGTCCTGTGAAATGACATTCACACCTGAAAGTTGGCCCTGAAGTGCCTCTGCCACGTTGGCAACTGGATTTTTTGTCAGCGACTCACCAGTGATTGAAGCTACCGAACCAGTCAAGTCCTTACGCTTCATGGTGCCGTAACCTACCACAACGACGTCGTTGAGGGTTGTGGCATCGTCCTCCAAGGTAATGTTGAAGCTTGACTTGCCTGAAGTGCTGAGCGTCTGAGGCTTCATGCCTACATAGGAAACGTCAAGGCTTCCGCCTTTCTTCAGGTCGAGGGTAAAGTTACCGTCGAGGTCTGTCACCGTACCGTTCTGGGTACCTTTCTCCATAATCGTGGCACCGATGACAGGATCACCATTGGCATCCTTTACCGTACCACTGACTTTCTGCGCCCACGATGAACTGGCCATCATTACCAGTCCCGCTGCGAGCGCCAAACGGATAGTTCTTTTTTTACCAAACATAAAATCGTACGTTAGTTAATATTGATTTATTTTTACAAAGTTTTTCATATTCGCCTACAAAGTTACAAACTTTTCTTTTTCCTTGCAAATTTATTTTTGAAAAAAAATATTATGATATCCAGAACCTTTTGCAATATACTAATCATTAGATATTCAACATTTTTTTTCTGTAATTATTTCTAATTATAAAAAAAGTTAGTAATTTTGCAATCAACTTCGCTACGCTCAGAGTGAATAGTGAAAAATCCCATCCGGATAAAAATTGTGAATTATGAATCCGCATAATCCGCACAATCCGCGGTAAAGGTAAAATAAAATATTACGAAAAATGAAAACGATCTGCAAATACATCTCCGACTATATGGGAGTGCTGGTGCTGCTGTCGGCTGTGGTGGCACTGCTGTGGCCCGGCGTGTTCTGCAACGTCAAGCCTACCGTCATCAATCCGCTGCTGGGCGTCATCATGTTTGGCATGGGACTGACACTGCGCTGGGAGGATTTCCGCGTGGTGTTCACGCGTCCGAGGGACGTCATCATCGGCTGCATGGCGCAGTTTACGGTGATGCCCCTGCTGGCATGGACACTGGCACGGCTGTTCTCCCTCGACGAGGCCCTGACCGTCGGCGTGGTGCTCGTGGGCTGCTGTCCGGGCGGCACGGCATCCAACGTCATCACCTATCTTGCCAAGGGCGACCTCGCACTGTCGGTGGGCATGACGGGCGTTTCCACAGTGCTGGCTCCCGTGATGACACCGCTGCTGGTGTGGCTGCTGGCCGGAAAGACGGTTGACGTAAACGTCATGGGCATGCTGCTGAGTATTCTCTGGGTGGTGATACTGCCCATCGTGGCAGGAATAATATTGAAAAGACTGTTTCCACGACTGACATCGGCTGCCACGGCTTACCTGCCGGCACTGTCGTCGATAGTCATCGCCATAATCGTTCTCATCGTCATTGCCGCCAATGCCGAGAAACTGCTCGGCAGCGGAATGATAATCATCGCCGTGGTGATGCTCCACAACGTCTGCGGACTGTCACTTGGCTACGGCATAGGACGGTTGCTGCGCATGTCGCCGACAAAGCGCAAGGCCGTGAGCATAGAGGTGGGCATGCAGAACTCCGGACTTGCCTCCAGCCTCGCCACGCTCCACTTTGCCGCCTATCCCATGGCCACTATACCCGGTGCCGTGTTCAGTGTTTGGCACAACATCAGCGGTGCACTCGTGGCACGATGGTTTGCAAGGGAGAGCGGTCCCACTACTGAACGCTGAGCCAGATGTTCATGAAACGGTCATAAACGATGTAGCCCTTGTCTGAGCGGCAGACGTATTCATTATCCAAAAGAAAAGCAAGGGCTTTGTTCACACTGCTGCTGCCCTTCAGGCTGTAGCGCTGGATAAACGCCGACGAGTTGATGGCGCCTACACAGCCTTCCTTGGCAATAGCCCTGAGCAGGTATGCCTGGTTCTGCGTGAGCGAGGCATAGTGTTTCTTGTATTCCTCAGACTCTGACTCCACAATCCTGTTTACGCACTGCAATACGTCGTCGTTGGTGATGCAGTCGGACGAACACTCATAGAGATGGTTCAGTATGTTCTGAACATACCATGTATGTCCGCCAAACAGACTGTAAACGTAGTGGAACACCTCTATCGAGAGTTTCTTTCCTGCACCGAGCATGTGCTTGCGTGCGAAGCTGTAATACGACTCTTCGCTGATTACACTGAGTCGCATCTTCTCCGTACTGCGATAGAACGGCCTGCGGGGGTTGCTGAATATATCGTCCATGATATCCTGCTTGCTGCCAGAGAAGATAAACCTGACATTGGGGCACTGCTCCACATAGGAACGCAGCAGGGCCTCCACTCCTGTTTCTGCATATTCCACCAACTGCTGAAACTCATCGATGGCCACATAACATTCCTTGCCGCTCCTGCGCATGTATTCGAATATCTCGCCCAGCACTTCCTCTGCATACTGTGGCAGAAACTCCAGACTGACCTGCGACTGCCCCATCATGTCGGCAGAGAATACCAGCCGTGCACTTCTTATGGTGCCCGCAGCCATTCCTAGTGCCTTCTCTGGAGAAGAATCAAGCCTGCCTATCACGGTGCGCCCAAACAGACTGACAAAGTCGGCCAGGCTGTGGGTGGCGAATATGTCCATATAGAAACAGTAAACACCGCTGCCCTTGCTGCCGATGCGGTTGAACACATGCTTAATCAGCGTGGTCTTGCCCATGCGGCGCGGAGCCGTCAGCGTGATGTTGCGCCCATTGCGGAGCGACGACGTAAGTTGCTCGGTTTCTATCTGACGGTCGCAGAAATACTCTGGTCCATCATATCCAAAGAGTACGAAAGGATTGTGTATATAGTTCATAGTCATTAGTTTTATATTGTAGCACTTTTAGTGATATATTTTTGATGTTACAAATTTACAATCTTTTTTTCTAACCTCCAAATGTTTTTCAAAGAAAATTTTCATTCCATTATTTTTTCACAAAAACAATGACGCAGTTTTATAATGATGGAGGGCAAAGAAAAAACAGCCACATTACGACGTATAAAGTAATGTGGCTGCTATGGTTTTGTAATAAGATAGCTTTTACAGTGCAATATGATAGCTTTTACGATGTAATATGATAGCTTTTACAGGGTAATATGATAGCTTTTACAAAGCCTTGATTTATTTACAGTTACAACACCCGTTGCAGGTGCCTGCGGCACTGCATGACTTGCAGCAGCTTTTCTTGCCGCCACCGCGCCGCAGTGAGCGCATCACCATCAGAGCCGCAAGGATGACGATAGAGAGAAGTATGTAGGAAACAACGTTCATACAGTTTTTGGTTTACTGTTTACTGTTTATTGTTTACTGTTTACCGTTATGAGTTTATAGTTGCGCAATGTTATACACTATCAATGCGGCGACGTATGCTATGAGGCACTGGAAGACTACTACGGTCAGTGCATCGCGTCCACCGAGTTCGCGGCGTATGCTGGCAATGGCGGCGGCACATGGAGTATAGAGCAGGCAGAATACCAGCAGCGACAGTGTGGCGGCGGGCGTGAGTAATGCCTGCAGGGCTGTCATGGAGCCTCCTGTCAATACGCTCAGGGTGCTGACAACGCTTTCCTTGGCAAGGAAGCCTCCCACGAGCGAGGTGGTTATGCGCCAGTCGCCGAAACCGAGAGGCGAGAACACTGGTGCCACCACTGAGGCCACGCTTCCGAGTATGCTCTCTGCCTGGTCTTCTACCAGCTGCAGGTGCCATGAGAAGCTCTGCAGGAACCAGATGGCGAGAGTGGCAAGGAAGATGACGGTGAAGGCACGCTGCAGGAAATCACGCGTCTTGTCCCACAGCAGCATCAGCGTGGTGCGGACGGATGGCATACGGTAGTTGGGCAGTTCCATGACAAACGGCACTGGCTCGCCCCTGAACACCGTGCGCTTGAGCACCAGCGCCACAAGGATACCCATGATGATGCCGAAGAGGTAAAGGCCACACATCACCCATGCGGCTGCCTTCGGGAAGAAGGCGGCACAGAAGAAGGCGTAGATAGGCATCTTTGCCGTACACGACATGAAGGGCGTGAGCATGACCGTCAGACGGCGGTCGCGGCCCGACGGCAGCGTGCGCGTTGACATGACAGCCGGCACAGAGCATCCGAAGCCCATGAGCAGCGGCACTATGGAGCGCCCTGAGAGTCCCATCTTTCTGAGCAGTCCGTCCATGACGAAGGCTATGCGCGCCATGTAACCCGTGTCTTCAAGCATGGAGAGGAAGAAAAACAGCACCACTATGATAGGCACGAAGGTAGCAACGGTGCCCACACCGGCATATACGCCGTCGAGGATGAGCGACTGCACCACATCGTTGACGTTCCACGACTGCATCACCTCGCGCGAACGGTCGGTAAACCATTCCGTGAACTCCTCGAGCCACTCCTGTCCGGTGCCGCCGATAAGGTCGAACGTGAGGTAGAATATCACCGCCATGATGAGCATGAAGGCCGGCAGTGCCGTCCAGCGACCTGTCAGTATGCGGTCTATGCGACGCGAACGACGTGCCTCGCGACTTTCCACTGGGTGTTTCACCGTAGCGGCACACAGCCTTTCTATGAACGAGAAACGCATGTCGGCAATGGCGGCAGAGCGGTCAAGTCCGCGTTCCTCCTCCATCTGCTTTAGTATGTGTTCTATAGTCTCTTTCTCATTCTGCGACAACTGCAGAGCCTTTTCCACGAGTTCGTCACCCTCCACGAGCTTGGCAGTGGCAAAGCGCAACGGTATGCGTGCTCGTTCGGCATGGTCTTCTATGAGGTGCATGATGGCATGCAAGCAACGGTGCACGGCACCGCCGTGGTCGTCGGGCGGACAGAAGTCCTGGCGTGCCGGGGGTTCCTGGTACTTCGCAACGTGCAAGGCGTGTTCCACAAGTTCGTCAACACCCTGGTTCTTTGATGCCGCAATGGGCACCACGGGGATGCCGAGCAGTTGCTCCATGCGGTTCACGTCAACAATGCCTCCATTGCCCTCCATCTCGTCCATCATGTTGAGGGCGAGCACCATTGGTATGCCCAGTTCCATGAGCTGCATGGTAAGGTAGAGGTTGCGCTCTATGTTTGTGGAGTCAACAACATTGATAATGCCTCGCAGAGGTTTGTCGCCGAGTATGAACTCACGGCTCACCACCTCCTCGCTGGTATATGGCGACAGGCTGTATATGCCCGGCAGGTCGGTTATCTCAGTGTTTTTCGTTCCTCTTATGACACCACTCTTACGGTCAACGGTAACGCCGGGGAAGTTGCCCACGTGCTGGTTGGCACCCGTAAGCTGGTTGAAGAGCGTGGTCTTGCCGCAGTTCTGGTTGCCGGCAAGGGCGAAAGTGAGTTTCTCGCCTTCAGGTAGCGGATGCTCATGCGTAGGGTCATGGTAACGGCCGCCCTCACCAAAACCAGGGTGAGACAATCCCACTGCCTCGTCCCTGTCAATGGAAGAAGTGACCGACGGAGATGCCTTACGCAATGCTTCCTCCTCCTCCCGTGGGAGAGGTGCAGGGATAGAGTTTATATCTATCTTTGCAGCATCAGCCTTGCGGAGCGTCAGCTCATAGCCACGCAGTTCCAACTGCATAGGGTCACCCATGGGGGCGAATTTCTTCAACGTCACGCAGGTGCCTGGGGTCAGTCCCATGTCAAGAAAATGCTGACGCAGGGCTCCCTCACCACCTACGGCAGTCACCTCGGCACTCTGACCAATATGTAACTCATCAAGCGTCATATAAATTGTATGTTTTGATTTTCAAATGCAAAGTTACGACTATTTTCTTGCAAATGAGTTGCATTTCATAAATAATTACTGCAAAGAACTCAAAAATTACCTAAAAATGATTACTCAGATTTTGTAAATGTCAGGATAAATTAGTAATTTTGCAGAAGAATCGTAAATAAACCTATATAATACTATATAAATTAGGTAGAGTAAACAATAAACCGTAAACGGTAAACTAAAAACAGTAAACAGTAAACTATAAACTATAAACTGTAAACAAAAATGCTTACAATCACATCTTTTGAGGATTTCGCCCAGTATGAGGGCAAGGAGCTCGGCACGTCACCATACGTGCAGCTGACACAGGAGAGAATAAACATGTTTGCCGACGCTACGCTGGACCATCAGTGGATTCACGTGGACACGGAGCGCGCAAAGACAGAGAGCCAGTTTGGCACCACGATAGCACACGGCTACCTGACACTCAGCGTGCTGCCCTATCTGTGGCAGAACACCGTTGACGTGCAGAACGTGAAGATGCTCGTAAACTACGGCATTGAGAAAATGAAGTTCGGCCAGCCGGTACTGAGCGGCCAGAGCCTCAACCTCACCACCAAGCTGCAGAGCATACAGAACCTGCGCGGTGCGGTGAAGACAGAGGTGAAATTCACCATGAACGTGAAGGAGACCGGCAAGAAAGCCATCGAGGGCGTTGCCATCTTCATCTACTATTTCAACAACTGATACCTTGTTTTCTCTCTAAGGAAACTGGAATAATAAAAAGGACTCTGAATACATTTCTTCAGAGTCCTTTTTTATTTAGTCTAATACATTTGTCTATTAAATACTCTTAATTCCCTTTAACTCCCTTAACAACTCCAAATGTTACAGCTGGATATATTCCTTTGGCTTGAAATTATCCTCCATGCACCATACGTAGGCCTTGCCGTGCTGCATGCGGAACACCTTCAGGAATCCGAAGAAGGCTTCGTCGCCCTGCTGTTCCCTCCAAGGCTGCAGGAACTTGCGTGACGGATGGCTTACTATCTCCTCCTTCAGTGCCATATCCTCAACGAGGTCAAAACGGCCCTCCACGCGAACCTGGTATTTTCCGCATGAGAAGCAAACCTCGGCACGCGGGTCGGCCACCAGCTGGCGATAGAAATCCTTGGTCACGCCGGTATGGAACACTATGCCGTCGGCATCAGCCTTGAACATCAGTATGCCGCGCACGCGGGGCTGTCCGTTGTCATTGGTAGCGACGTACATCACGGGATGTTCGTTCATCATCTTGAAAAGTTCTTCCTTTGTCATAATCTTTCCTTTGCTTAGATTACTTCATCAGTTCAATGTCCTGGTCTCCGTTCTCCCAACCCGGACCGGTCATCTGAACGCTGCCGTTGTCTGTCTTTGTATAGAGAGCGAAGTTATGGATTACCTTGTAGCCCTGATCCTCGCAGAGCACCTTCACACTGCGGTATTTGGTGATAACCTGTCCAAGGGCGTTCTTCTTGGTACTTGTCACAGGACCTACCCATGCCTTCGTTGCCTTGCCCCAGTATGCACGGTGAGCCTTGACAGAGTTCAGCGCCTGCTTCTCAAGGCTGGCATTGGCACTGGCCGGCATCTTGCCGTATTTGCCATTCTTGGCAGCCTGCTTGTAGGCTATCAGCATCGCCATGGTCTTCTTCATGTTTGCGCTGCGGGTGGTGTTGGCCTTGATGACATCGAGCGACAGCGTAGCGGGGTACTTGCCCTTGTATTCGTCAGGCATGGAAGCGAAAAGCTCGTTGAGACCCTTCTGCACACCTGTCCATGCGCTTTCAGTACCGTCAATCTTATCTATTGCCATGTGCATGCAGGTGTATGCCATGTCGAAATAAGCGGCGCGTGCCGTGGCATCAGAGAATGTCAGTCCGCGGTCTATGATAAACTGCGTGCGCTTCAGCGTTACGGTCTTGTCAGACGAAGGGTCGGGTATTCCCTTCCATGCCACGCACTTGAAGTCCCATATCAGAGCGTCGATGTTCTTCTTCGACTGCTGGGCATCCCAGCTCTTGGGACCGAGGCCGAGGTCTATGCGCGCATCCAGCACGTAGGTGAGCGGTGTCTTGGTCTGCATCATCTCGCAGTACGACTTGAAGTCGAGGCCCTTGTAGCCTTTTTTCATTGAGTTCTGCATCTGCTGTGCATAGTATTCCGCACAACCTATGATGTTGTCTATGTCGCCATCGATGGTCCAGTCGCACTTGCGAGCCTTCTTGAATTCATACTTACCGCTGTTGCCAGAGCCGCTGTTGTATGATGTCTCTGCACTGCTGCTCTCTGTGCCCACCGTCTCGCTGACGGTGCTTTCAGCCTGCTGCTTCACGCTGCTCTTGGCATTGTTCTTGGTGTCGCTCACCTTTTCTTTCACAGCCTTCTTGGCTTTGTTCAGCAATCCGCCTAACTGTGCCGAAGCCGTTGTCTCCACTCCGAAAGCAATGGCCACTGCCATCACAATCCTCATCACTGTTTGGATATTCTTCTTCATTCTTTTAGTTGTTTATGATATATTCTTTTTAATTAATGTGTTGTGTAATATTTGGTTTTAACGGGACAAAGTTACAAAGTTTTCCTTAAAACGCCAAATATAATGAGAAAAAAGTTGGAGGTGCCTTGGTCATCTCAATGAAAAGACGTAACTTTGCATAAACATCAGATGACAATATGGACAGAGCTACATACGAAAGTCAGAAGGATTTTGCCGGAGATAAAAAAGCCTCAATGCAGCGCCGCTGTGTGGATAATGACTATACGGAGCGGCGTATGTATATGATTACGATGGTGACAGAGGGTCGCAGGCCGTTGTTTGGTGAAGTGACAGGTCGCAGCGAGGCTACAGAGCCGTCGCCCGATGCTCCGCATATCGTACTGACAAGACTTGGCGAGGCTGTGGCTCAGGCATGGCATGACATAAGCACCTACCACCCGGAGGTGGAGGTAGTGGCACTGCAGATGATGCCCGACCACCTGCACGGCATTCTCTTCGTAAAGGAGAAGATGGAGAAGCCGCTGGGGAAGGTGCTGCTGGGCTTCAAGCAGGGGTGCAACAAGGCTTTCCGAGAGCTGATGGGGGATGGGGGTGTTGCTGTGATACAGCAACATACAGGACAAGGGCAAACGGGGCGGCAGCAGAAAGAGGACCGCAAGCACGGCCTGCTCTTCGCCAAGGGCTACAACGACCGCATACTCCTCCGTCGAGGTCAGTTGGAGCGATGGCTGCATTACCTAAAGGACAACCCTCGCCGCCTGCTGATGAAACGTGAGAATCCAGAGCTCTTCCGCGTACAGAGGGGACTGAAGTATGCAGGAATGAACTTCTCTGCCATCGGCAACCGCTTCCTGCTGGAGAAGCCCATGAAGGTGCAGGTACAGTGCTCACGAAAGATAACGGATGAGGAACTGCAGAGAAGGCTCGACGAATGTCTCGCCCTTGCCCGTCAGGGAGCCGTAATGGTATCGCCAGCCATCTCGAAAGGTGAGAAAGCCATCATGCGCGCCGTCTTTGACGAAGGACTGCCGGTAATCTATCTACAGGAAAACGGTTTCACCGACCTTGCAAAACCCGGTGGCAAGCGCATGGAAGCCTGTGCCCGTGGTCAGCTGCTCATCCTTGCCCCGTGGGAGCATCACAACGAGAGGCTTACCATCAAGCGAGGTCAGTGCCTGCAGCTCAACGACATGGCGAAGGCTATCTGTGAAGGCTGTTGAGCTTGTTGCTGTGGTGCGTTTTGTTTGTGTTTTGTTTGTTGCTGTAGTACAGCAACATACTCAACAATGAGGAGGGAGAGGAGGAAATGGGGGAAAACAAAAAGTGGCGGCTACCTTACGGTGCCACCACTTTTTTATATATAATGCGTTACCTTAGTCAGCAAGCTTTGCCTTGATGAACTCGCGGTTCAGGCGGGCGATGTTGGCGATTGACTCGTTCTTCGGACATACTGCCTCGCAGGCGCGGGTGTTGGTACAGTTACCGAAGCCGAGCTCATCCATGCGTGCTACCATTGCCTTGGCGCGCTTAGCAGCCTCTGGACGTCCCTGTGGCAGGAGTGCCAGCTGACTTACCTTAGAGCTTACAAAGAGCATTGCAGAACCGTTCTTGCAGGCTGCTACGCAGGCACCGCAACCGATGCAGGTAGCGCAGTCCATTGCCTCGTCGGCGTTCTGCTTTGGTATGAGGATGGCATTGGCATCCTGTGCCTGTCCGGTACGGATAGAGGTGTAGCCGCCTGCCTGTATGATCTTGTCGAACGCAGAGCGGTCAACCATGCAGTCCTTGATGACTGGGAAGCCGGCAGAGCGCCATGGCTCTACGGTGATGACGTCGCCATCGTTGAACTTACGCATGTAGAGCTGACAGGTAGTAGCGCCGCGCTCAGTCTTTCCGTGTGGCGTACCGTTGATATAGAGCGAGCACATACCGCAGATACCCTCGCGGCAGTCGTGGTCAAACACGAAAGGCTCCTTGCCCTCGTTGATGAGCTCCTCATTGAGCATATCGAGCATTTCGAGGAAAGAAGTGTCATCAGGCACGTTCTTCATCTCGTGTGAATCAAAATGTCCCTTCTCCTTAGGTCCATTCTGCTTCCAGTATTTTATTGTAAAGCTTATTGATTTTGCCAT
>JAEEHW010000120.1 GCA_016281055.1 Prevotella sp. | reverse complement strand
TGTTCTTGTAATGAAGAACTTTGTGCAAAGTTACGAACTTTATTTTAGAAAAAGAAATATTTTTGTAAAAAAATGAAAAAGAATTTTATTTTGATGACTTTTAGGACATTCCATTTGTAAACAAACGCATATAGAAATTGACAGAGCAAATGTAATTATGATTGCTTCGCAAGAAATCCTTTGAAAATCATAATAAAAATCTTAAAAAAGAAATATTTTTAGGCGAAGCCCAAGTATTTTGAAATGGATTTTTCTGGATTTCTAACCGAAGGTTATAATAAACGAAAACTGCTTTTGGGAACACAGATGAAAACGATTGGACGAATTGGCTGCGCAGTGGGATATCTGAACACGAAGCAAACATAAAATGAGAAACTATATTTTGTAGATGTATAGAAGACAACACAGACAACTATGACAACATCATATGACAGAAGTGATGTGTTATAAAAAGTTGTCCCAGTTGTCCTAAGTTGTCTTAAAAAAATGATAGATGGCGAACTTTTTAAATCTTCAGTAAAAGAATGACTGGAATTTGTGACATTGATGTAGTTATGATTGCTTCGCAAGAAATCTTTTAAAAATCAGAATAAAAATCTTATAGAAGAAATATTTCTGGGCGAAGCCCAAGTATTTTGAACTATATTTATTAGGATTTCTAACCGAAGGTTATAATAAACGAAAACTGCTTTTGGGAACACGGATGAAAACGATTGGACGGATTGGCTGCGCAGTTAGTTTTTTTGAACACGAAGGTTTAGCTCGACGAAGTCAAGAATTCGAATTGACACGAATAATCTTTACTGCGTTACAGATTCGTGAAGAAGACAACACAGACAACAACGACAACATCTGTATGACAGAAGTGATGTGTGAGAAAAAAAGTTGTCCCAGTTGTCCTAAGTTGTCTTCAAATTTTGTACAGTTTAAATGAAAAGAAAACAACACAGACAACTATGACAACATCTGTATGACAGAAGTGATGAGTGAGAAAAAAAGTTGTCCCAGTTGTCCTAAGTTGTCTTCAAAGAAATATAGATGACGAAATGACAATAGTGTTTTTTTCAAAATCTCCACAAGAAAATGTGGGAGATTTGTGAACAAATGACGCATGGGTTTGGGTGGCAAAATAGAAGAATAATTCAATGCACAATGCATAATGCACGATGCATAAACAAGTAGGATATAACAAAAAAAACGAGCTACACGTAATAATTGTGCATTGTGCATTATGAATTATGCATTAATCTGGTTGTTATTGTATAGTAAAGTGAATGGTATTAGGAGGTAAAAGCTATCGTATTACACTGTAATAGCTATGCTTTTACATAGAGAGGGGATTGCAACAAAAGCGAGAATGAAGTTATATTGTTGTGATACAATAATATACAGAATTTGCGAAATACTGACGTATTTGAGAGCGAAACAGACGTTGGTGATTTCTATCGCAAGGAAACGGCAGTTAAATACGATTTCGCATATCAAAGAAACAAGAAACATTTGTCTATTTCGGAAAAAATAATTACCTTTGTATGCGAATTTAAACTTTAGAATTTATCACACAATCACAATGAAGAAAAAACTCACAACACTATTATTACTACTTAACACATTCACACTGTTCGCACAAGAGACGAAGGTGGAGTTTATAACCCCAAGCATCGTACACGTAGTGAAAGGCAAACCTACGGAAACGCTTGTGGTAATAGCCAAGCCCGAGCAGGTGAACGTAACACAGAAAGGCAACGAGACACGCAGCAGCGAACTCGTGGTAAGGAAAGACCCTAAGACTGGTGCACTGACATTCTTGAACGCAAAAGGCAAGGTGCTGCTGCGCGAGAAAAGCTATAGTCTGACTGGTGCAGGCAAGAACGAGGCAGCGCAAGACGGGCAACCCGTACGCAAGACCAGCGTAAGCCAGACATTCACTCTCGACAAAGACGAAGCCATCTATGGACTGGGAACCATACAGAACGGCAAGATGAACCGTCGCGGCGAGCACAAGCTCATGGAGCAGAACAACACTGAGGACTTCCAAAACGTGTTGCAGAGCATCAAGGGCTGGGGCTTGTACTGGGACAACTATTCGCCAACACAGTTTGACGACGGACCAGAGGGCATGACATTCGCCTCAGAAACCGGCGAAGGCGTTGACTACTACTTCATGTACGGCGGTTCGGCAGACGGTGTAATCGCACAGATGCGCCACCTGACAGGCGACGTTCCCATGTTTCCACTGTGGACATACGGTTTCTGGCAATCGAAAGAACGCTACAATAGCTCACGCGAACTGCTCGACGTGCTCAACAAATACCGCGAACTGCAGGTGCCGCTCGACGGTATCATACAGGACTGGCAGTATTGGGGTTCCAACTATCTGTGGAACGCCATGGACTTCCTCAACGAAGACTTTGCCGACGGCAAGAAGATGATAGACGAGGTGCACCGCAAGAACGCACACTTCATGATATCCATCTGGGCAAGTTTCGGTCCGCACACACTGCAATACAAGGAACTCAACGACAAGGGACTGCTGATGCCTTTCCAGACATGGCCGCAGAGTGGTCTGTCATTCTGGCCGCCACGCATGGAATATCCTTCAGGTGTCCGCGTATATGATGCCTTCCACCCCGAGGCACGCAAAATATACTGGAAATACCTGAAGCGCCTCTACGACTACGGCACCGACGCATGGTGGATGGACTCTACCGACCCTGACTTCTTCAATCCTACGGAAGGCGACTACCAGCACAAGGTGTATGGCGGCACATGGCGCTCACAGCGCAATGCCTTCCCACTGGCAACCGTGCGCGGCGTATATGACCAGCAACGCGCTGAAAGCGGCATGAACAAGCGTGTGTTCATCATGACACGCTCGTCATACGCAGGTCAGCAGCACTACGGTTCAAACATGTGGAGCGGCGACGTGAACTCTTCATGGGACATGCTGCGCAAGCAGGTGCCAGCAGGCCTTAGTTTCTCACTGACCGGCAACCCCAACTTCAACACCGACATAGGCGGCTTCTTCTGCAGCTCATACAACACCAAGGGCAGCGGCTCAGCCACACGCAACCCACAGTATCAGGAACTCTTCATACGCTGGATGCAGTATGGCCTGTTCTGCCCTGTGTTCCGCAGCCACGGCACCAATGCTTCACGCGAGATATGGAACTTCGGAAAGAAAGGCGAGACTGTGTATGATGCCATAGAAGATGCCATACGCCTGCGCTACCGCCTCATCCCTTATCTCTACAGCACAGCATGGCAGGCAACGTCGTCAAACGGCAGCTATATGCGCCCGCTGTTCAGCGACTTCGCCGGCGACACGAAGGTATGGAACATGACAGACGAATTCCTCTTTGGCAAGTCTATCCTTGCCGCACCAATACTTAGTGCACAATACACCGCTGAGAAAATCATCAAGAGCGATGCCATGACCGGATGGAACAAAGAGCAGGGAAACGACGGCGCACAGACTGGTGCTGTTGACTTCACACAGACAAAGACAACAGAGAAATACCTGCCAAAGGGTGCCGACTGGTATGACTTCTGGACAAACCAGCTGCACCGTGGCGGCCAGACAGTGACACTGCAGACACAACTCAACCGCGTGCCGATGTTTGTAAAGGCCGGCAGCATACTGCCACTGGCACCCGTCATGCAATATGTGGGCGAGAAGAGTTGGCAGGAGCTGGAACTGCGTATATACCCGGGAACAAACGCCGACTTCACACTCTATGAGGACGAAGGCGACAACTACAACTACGAGAAGGGCATATACAGCACCATCACCTTTGCATGGAACGACAAAAGCCGCGAACTGACCATAGGCGAGCGCAAGGGCAGTTTCCCGAACATGCTCGCGCAGCGCACCTTCACCATCGTGATGCCTGATGGAAAGAAACAGACCGTCAGCTATGACGGCAGCAAGAAAACCGTAAAAATTCAAAATTAACAATACATAGTTCACAGTTATCAACCGCATGGCAACTGTGAACTATGAACTATGAACTGTGAACTGCCATGAGCGCTTTTCAACTGACATCAAAATACAAGCCTACTGGCGATCAGCCTGAAGCCATCCGCGCACTCGTAGAAGGAGTGCGCGGTGGCGACCATGCGCAGGTATTGCTGGGTGTCACTGGGTCAGGAAAGACGTTCACCATGGCAAACGTCATACAGCAGGTGGGCAAGCCAACGCTGATACTCTCGCACAACAAGACCCTGGCAGCACAGTTGTACGAAGAGATGAAAGCGTTCTTCCCGCACAATGCCGTGGAATACTACGTATCATACTATGATTACTACCAACCAGAGTCTTATCTGCCGGCATCAGACACCTACATAGAAAAAGACCTCGCCATAAACGAGGAGATAGACCGCCTGCGGCTATCGGCAGTATCGGCACTGTTGTCAGGCAGACAAGATGTGGTGGTGGTCAGTTCGGTATCGTGCATATACGGCATGGGCGGTCCATCGGCAATGCAGGGAAGCATCATCGCCATAAAAAGAGGACAACGCATAGAGAGAAACGACTTCCTGCGCAAACTGGTGGAAGCACTGTATGTACGCAACGACATGGCACCAGAGCGCGGAGAGTTTCGCGTAAAGGGCGACACCGTAGATATTGCCATGGCATACTCAGAAAGAATACTGCGCGTAACATTCTGGGATGACGAGATAGACGACATCGAGGAGGTTGACAGCGTATCCTTCCATCGGCTCGAACGGTTTGACGAATACCAGATATTCCCTGCCAACCTGTTTGTCACCACAAAAGACCAACAGGTGGAGGCTGTAAGGCAGATACAAGACGACCTCGTAAAACAGATAGACTATTTCAAGGCGGAAGGCGACGAACTGAAGGCACAGCGTATCAAGGAACGCGTGGAGTACGACCTTGAGATGATAAAGGAACTGGGGCACTGCTCCGGCATAGAGAACTATTCACGGTATTTCGACGGTCGTCAGCCTGGCGAGCGTCCATACTGCCTTTTCGATTTCTTCCCGAAAGACTTTCTGATGTTCATTGACGAGAGCCACGTCTCCGTACCACAGATAAGGGCGATGTATGGTGGCGACCGCTCACGAAAGCAGAACCTCGTACAATATGGATTCCGACTGCCAGCAGCCTTCGACAACCGTCCACTGCGTTTTGAAGAGTTTGAGGAAATGCTCAATCAGGTCATATATGTCTCAGCCACACCGGCAGAGTATGAACTGGAAGATGCCGGCGGCGTGGTGGTGGAACAGGTGATACGCCCAACAGGACTGCTCGACCCGCCGATAGAAGTACGCCCGACGGAAAACCAGATTGACGACCTGCTGGAAGAAATACGCATAAGAAGCGAGAAACACGAGCGAGTGCTCGTCACTACGCTGACAAAACGCATGGCGGAGGAACTCACGGAATACCTGCTCAACCATGACGTGAAGACGAACTATATACACTCTGATGTATCAACACTCGACCGTGTACAGATATTGAGCGACCTGCGTGCCGGAGTATATGACGTCCTTGTGGGCATAAACCTGTTGCGTGAAGGACTTGACCTGCCAGAAGTGTCGTTGGTGGCTATCCTCGATGCCGACAAGGAAGGATTCCTGCGCTCACACCGCAGTCTGACACAGACAGCAGGCCGTGCAGCACGTAATGTTGACGGCAAGGTGATAATGTATGCCGACACCATAACGGAGAGTATGCAGAAGACGATAGAAGAAACAGACCGCCGCCGACAGAAACAGATAGCATACAACGAAGCTAACGGCATCATACCACAACAGATTAAAAAAGAGCTGAACCGCAAGAGCATAGCGAAAGTAAATAAGAACGAAGAAACTCTCGCAAAACTCAAGATGGATGGTCGTCCTACAGGCACCTTCGGCACAGCATCGCCAGTTGGAGCAAACAGGGCCACAGCCTACATAGAACCAGAAGACACCTATGGCGCAATGGCTGCAGACCCGATTGTAATGCGCATGAGCAAAGAACAGATAGAAGCAGCCATAGCAACCGCTACAGAGAGAATGAAAGAGGCGGCGAAAAAACTTGACTTCATGCTCGCAGCACAATATAGAGACGAGATTGTCGCACTGCAATCAAGGAAAAAGGATGAGGCAAGTAGTTAAGGGAAGTTAGAGGAGAATACAAATGAGCAGTTTTACATTCAAGCAATTCACCATACGCCAAGACCGTTGTGCCATGAAGGTCGGCACCGACGGCGTGTTGCTCGGTGCATGGGCAACAGGCGGGGACCGCATACTCGACATAGGAACGGGTACCGGTCTCGTGGCGCTGATGATGGCGCAGCGCTTTCCCAAGGCAACAGTAACAGGTATTGAGATAGACGACGCTGCCGCCATGCAGGCTACGGAGAATGTAGCATCGTCACCTTTCCATGAAAGGATTGACATAGAGCGCTGCGCACTGCAGGATTTTAATTCCCAATCCAAATATGATGCCATAACCTGTAACCCACCCTTTTTCGAGGAATCACTGAAATGCCCTGACAAGACACGCAACACAGCACGGCACACCGACACCCTACCCTACTCCACACTGTTTGAACACTGCCACGACATGCTCACCGACGAGGGAACGCTGAGCATCATCATACCCGCAGACTACTTGTCGAAGGTACAGCAGGAATGTGCCTATTGCTCGCTTTTTATCAACGAAACGCTATACATCAAAACAACCGAGCGCAAGCCCGCAAAACGCATATTGCTTGCCATTGGCAGGCATATAAAAAATTCGCCACGCTCCAGCACCGCCATACTGATGGCAAATGCGAAGCGCAGCGAATGGTATGAAAATCTTACTAAAGATTTTTATTTGTCCTAGAAACTTACTTGAGGTTCTTTATGAACTGCCAAGCACTCTCACGAGACTTGACCTTCACGAGAGCCTTGTCGCCTACGATGTATTCTGACAGTCCCTGACGGCGTGCGTCACGGTTCCAGTCGTAGGTGTAGCCACACTGAGTCCAAGGCAGCGGACTGTCATCCTCAAATGCAGCCTTCACACTCTCCTCGTACCACTCACGGAAGTATGTGGCACCAACCATGTAATTCTTCTTCACGAACTTAGGATAGGTGATGCCTGCCGTAGTCGTATTGATGCTTGGGTCATGAGCCGGACGGAACATCGAAGCTGGGTCGGCATAGAACTGAACCATTACGTCGTAGGTACAGTCTGGGCTGAGTCCGAACAACTGTATCAGACGCTCGTGGGCAGCCACACTGTCAAGACCTTCGAAAAGGTCTTTACGCTGTGCCCATTCCACTGGCAGGGTAATCCATGTGCCCATGCGGCGCTCGATGCGATATACATCGTCACGGCCGAAGAAACGATTCATGCGGCTGGTATCTACAAGAGTAACGCAGAGCACCATGTCACGACCGTCGATGGTTGTCCACTCCTCACCGGGAGTGCCTTTCTTCACTGGTGTAAGATTGTTTACAACCTTGCTTTCGTTCAACTGACGAGCATCAGCAATAGCTGCGTTGAGGTCTGCCTGCAGTTTTTCCATGCGAGCCGCCTTGCAGCACTTGCGCTGAGCTGGCATACGGTTGTAACGGCGTATGTCCATCAACTTCTCTGTGTTGAAGTAAGAGTCACCAGGCAACTGATATCGTGCATTGCCGTTTGTATCCTTACGATAAAGCAGCAGAGACTCCTCACCCTTCTCTACGAAAGTCATCCAACCGCGTGGAGAGAGCATATACTGACAGTTACCCATTACTGCGTTGACGAGACTGTTGGTGTCCCACATACGCTGACCAGTGTCGCAGGTGTAGTTGGTGTAAACGGCCTTGATTGGGTTCACATCTACACCCTTCAAGTCTGCAAGCACATCCTCTGGCAGGTAGTTCATGCCATCACCGATGTTGCTGGGCGACATAATGATGTCAACACTCTTAGGGAATTTCTTAAAGAAAACATCGGCCTGCTTTGAAGCTGCACGAAGGTTGTAGCCGCTCAGACTGTCGTTTTCCTCAAAGCGTCCGGCCTGCATATATACAGCCTTTACCTTTTTCTCGAATAGTTCCAGACCCGTGAGATTAGAATATTCATCGGCTTGCGAATCAAACAGCTGAGACAAAGTGGTCACGAAACCTATTGCAACAACAGTGATAGACTTGTCTTCTGCCTTGCTGAGCAACTTACGGTAGAGTTTGTATCCATCCATGCACTGCTTGGAATCAAACGAGCGCTTGAACAAAGGCTGTCCCTGTGCATCCTTCAGTTTGCAGATACCATTGTAAGGAATGAAGCAACGTGGATTCTTCACACCGTTGCGCTCCAGTCCCACTGGTATGTCAGGGTGGCCATAATAAGTATTGAAGATGTCAACAACACCGGCATTGTCTTCACCTTCACGGTCAACGACGATACCCTTGAGGTCAACACGTCCCTCGTCAATGTAGTGGTTGAGCATCATTAGAGCAAAGAGATCATCTGTTGAAGAACCGAAATCGGCATCAAGAATCATCTTCACCGGAGCTTTTCTGCATTGCGGCTTGCATTTGTCCATACCGCATTGCTGTGCCTGTGCTGCCATAGAGAACAGAAGCAGGCAGAGATATAACATTACTTTTCTCATATAATATTGATTTGTGAATTATGCATTATGAATTGTGCATTGTGAACTATGAACTGTGAACTATTGTAGTCCTTTCCACGTACCTTGTATATACTGACACTGTGTATATACGGAAGGACAGTTGAATACAGTATGCAGTTCAGAGTTGTTACGTTTCAGTATTTCTACGGAACGCTGTGCCGTGTCCCAACCACCGGAGGTAAGTATGTAAACATAGTTCACGGTTCCAGAGTTTGTACCGTTACCCATGAACTTCTGCGGTTTGTTGACACTTGCGGTCATACATACAGTATAAGGAGAGTTAGGTGTATAGGCATTGTCTGGTTTTGCACCGTCAAGCAGGGCAGCAGGCAGGTATCGCTGTATGTAAGGGTCGTTATCATTGGCTGATGTAGCCTTGAATTTCGACTGCAACGAACGGATTACTGTTGTAGAGTTCTCATCGCCGCAGAGCAGTTTCACGCATTTCTCGCCTGTTGCGTTATCTCGCGCATATATCTCCATAGCCATAGGAATCATGGCCACCGTACCAATGATGCTCTTGCCGAGCAACGCTGTATATACTGCTTCAAATTCAGCGTAGCCACTTGGTATGTTAGTGAATGTCACTTTGGCTGTAGCCTTGCCCTGATAACCGGCATTGTCTATCACGCCGTCGACATTCTTGTCTTCGCCTTCCAGTCCAATAGTTCCCTCAACGGTGTATGTGTGTGAGCCATACGTCACGCTGTTGCCGTTGACTACAGCCTGCTGTGTTTCTTCACTAACGAGAGAGGCAGACTGGTTATCGGAATCAGCATTGGGAGGTGTGTTGGAGCAACTGTTTGCACTTGTAATGACAGCAAGAATGGCGAGTGCCAACCCAGACATAAGTTGTTTGGTATTCATAATGATTTAGATTGTGCGATACAAGAAAATATAAAAGGGGAAGAAGGAGAGCACTCCTTTTTCCCCTTTTATGTTCATTTCATATCATTTCTTTACTCAACAGGAGTGCCCACCTGTGGCTCTGCCTCTACTGCAGATGCTGCAGCAGGAGCTGGCTGAGCAGCAGCGCGGTTCTTAGCATTGGCAGCCAATTCCTTCAGCTTGTCCTTGCCCTTGAAGGCAAATACCCAGATGAGGAAGCCAGCGATAACCAGAAGCGTGATACCGATAACAGGACGGTAGAACAGCCATGCAAGAGCAATAACGATAAGTGACCAAACAAGGCCGACAACGGTGCAGACAACACCAACACCCCATCCGAAGATACCGGCAATGAACGGAACGACCTTGAGGATAGTCTCAATGAATCCGAAGATACCCTTCAAGCCACCGATAACAATCATGATACCAACGATACGCAGTATCCACATCATTGTGCTGTTGCTGTCGTGCTCACTCTGATATATCTCGTCAGCAGACTTTGTACCCATCACAAGAGTAGAGAACTTCTTTCCGTTCTCAGCCTTGAAATCTGTGAAGGTATTATCCTTCTGAACTGCTATGATAGTAACCTTGTTCTCTGGCTTTACGTATGTCCATGTAACACGCACGTCACCAATTTCAGGTGAAGCAGGGTTAGCACCATAGTACAGCACATTCTTGTCTGCATGAACATACTTTGCTGTGTCACTGACATTAACACTGTAACCGGCCTTGCTACGTGCAGTCTGGCGTGTGTCGCGGCTCATGGTTACGAGTTTCATTGAATCAATCTTTACATCAAGTTCCTCGTTGCCAGAAATGCTACTGATCTGACCTGGGTTGAGTACAAATGCACCAAACTTAACGTTCTCTGCCTTTGTGTCCCAAGGCTCTACCTGAGCAAGCACATAGTTCTTGTTCTGGTAAGCAGGATCCTTGAACTGGCCAGACTCAACTGGTGATGACACCCAACTCTTTGAGTAGGTGTAGGTAGTCTTTTTCTCCTGTCCACCGCCGAGTTTGTCCTTGGTCTCAGTCTTTGACTGCTCTGTCCACTGATAGTACTCTACGGTACGTCTCATCTTGACAGCCTTCACTCCGAAGCCGAAGTCCGGGTCAGAAAGAGAGTCAGTAGTAACAGCAGTACCAGTAGCATAGACAAGCTGACCATCCATGTCAGCGCTGATCTTGTCGATAGTTGCCAACTCTTCTGTTTTACCTTGGGCTTCGTTAAGCATCTTGTCAGTCTTCACGAAGCGACCTTCGTTCCACCATAGCAGGGCTGTACCTGCAAGGAACATAAGGATACCCGTACCAATACCCTTGAACGAGTTTCCCACGCGTGAGCCGTAACTCACGTTAGTTGTTTCTGTGTAAGCCATTGTTGTTGATTTATGAATTTTGGTTGTTAGATATTGTATTATAACATTAACACTCTGCAAAGTTAATACTTTTTTCCGAATTACAAACGAATTATTCCCTTTTTTTTACGTTGTTGCCGTTAAATGTTAAAAAACGTCTAACTACACAGAAAAAAAGGCAAAACATTTGGCGGTTTAAACTTTTTTATCTAACTTTGCACTCAATTATGAAGAATCTTTTTAACACATATTGGTGGTGGCGCACTCAGGATTTCAAAAAGTCGTGAGGCGGTGACCCGTGTGTGGAAAGCAAAACAAGAGAGAAGAACCACAAATGAAGAGGTCTGTTGCTAATCGCGACAGACCTCTTTTAAGTTTTAACACATAAAATCAGTCTGATACACAAAAAAATAATAATCAATTAACACAGACATAATATGAAGAATTTACTTTCAAAAATGCTTGATGGCGAATATCTAAGCCGCCAGGAGATGCACGACATCCTCGTGAACATTACTAAAGAGAAATACCCAACCGTGCAGATTGCTGCATTACTGACAGGTCTGCAGATGCGCGGCATCGCCGTTGACGAACTGCTGGGCTTCAGAGACGGAATATTGGAAACCGGCGTTCCTGCAATCCTTGATGCTGAACGCTATATTGACATAGTAGGAACAGGTGGTGACCAGAAAAATACATTCAACATCTCCACCTGCGCATGTCTGGTAGTTGCTGGTGCAGGCTACAAAGTGGCTAAGCACGGTAACTATGCTGCTACATCAGTGAGTGGTGCTTCAAATGTCATCGAAGAGCATGGCGTGAAGTTTACAAATGACCTAAGCCAGTTGAACCGCAGCATCAATGAGTGCAACTTCACTTATCTGCATGCTCCGCTTTTTGCACGTGCCATGAAGTTTGTTGCACCTATACGCAAGGAAATCTCATTCCCAACCATCTTCAATCTGCTGGGTCCTATTGTCAATCCATCGCAGCCAAAGTGCCAGTTACTCGGTGTGGCCACTCTCGATCAGATGCGACTGTATAATGCTGTCTATCAGAAACTGGGCGTGGACTATGGCTTAGAGAACTCTATAGACGGTTATGATGAAATTTCACTGACAGGCAATTTCAAGATTACCACTAACAACTACGAGCGTATCTTCTCTCCGGCCGACCTCAAGATGCCTGTTGCCAAGGCTGAGGAACTATACGGTGGCCAGACGAAAGAGGATGCTGTTAAGATTTTCGACAATGTACTTGCCAACAAGGCTACGGAAGCCCAGAAGAATGTTGTGATTGCCAATGCAGCATACGCCATACAGGTATTGGAAGCAGGCAAGAAAGACATACTGGAATGCTGCGACATGGCACGCGAATCCATCGAGAGCGGCAAGGCACTGGCTTGCTTCAAGAAGTATGTAGAGATTAACTCCTAATATTATTGAACATGGCTGACATATTAGAGCAAATAGTAGCACACAAGCGCGAGGAAATCATCGCTTTCAAGAAAGCAATGTCATATTCTGAATTGGAGAAAGACATTGCCGGATTAAAAGACATCGATGTTTCCATGAGAAAAGCGCTTACAGACAGTCCTACGGGTATCATTGCCGAGTTCAAACGCAAGTCACCGTCAAAAGGATGGATTAAGGAAGAGGGCAAGGCTGACATCATACCGTTGTCTTACCAGCAAAACGGTGCTGCGGCTTTGTCGATACTCACCGATACGGAGTTTTTCGGAGGCAAGGACGAGTTTATCGCAACGGCACGTAAGTCGGGAGTTACGATACCTATATTGTATAAGAACTTCGTCATCGACGAATATCAGTTGTTGCAGGCACGCAAATGCGGGGCCAGTGCAACCCTACTGATAGCGGCATGCCTGACGAAGGAACGCTGCAAAGCCCTTACGAACATGGCACATGACCTGGGACTTGAGGTGTTGCTTGAGATGCACAGCGAGGCAGAACTGGAATATGCAGAACTGGAACCAGACATGTGCGGCATCAACAACCGCAACCTTGGCAGTTTTGTCACAGACGTACAGAACAGTTACCGCCTTGCCGAACTGCTGCCTGAGGATGCTGTGAAAGTCAGCGAGAGTGGCATCAGCAACCCTGACACCGTCAAGGAACTGCGCCAGGCAGGCTTCAACGGATTCCTCATAGGAGAGAATTTCATGAAAACAGAGAATCCGGGGGAAGCACTCAGGCAATTCATAATGCATGATTCATAATGCATAATTGGCTGAGTCCAAAAAAACTATGATGAACTAATTATGAATTATGATTTATGAACTATGAATTAATTAAGGTTTGCGGCATGCGCGACCCCGAAAATATTCAAGCCGTAAAGGAACTCGGTATTGACCTGATGGGACTGATATTCTGGCCAAAGAGCCCACGCTATGTCAGGAGCGTACATGTGAAGGCCGGCATCATTCCAAACATGGCAAACGGAAAGGTTGCCAAGAGTGCCAACATGGTGAAACGCGTAGGCGTGTTCGTGGATGAAATGCCACAAACCCTTATTACCCACGCATATAACTACAAGTTGGATTACATACAGTTGCATGGCAGTGAATCACCAATATACATTGATAACCTCAAGCGCACGCTCATTCCCGACATCCTGCCTGACGTAAAAATTATCAAGGCTTTAAGCATACGCGAGGCTGACGACGTGAAGCGATGGCGTGAATATGAAGGAAAGGTGGACATGCTGCTTTTCGACACTAAATGCAAATGCGTGGGCGGCAGCGGCGAGCATTTCGACTGGACGGTGCTCAGCCAATACGACGGTAACATTCCGTTCTTGCTGTCGGGCGGCATAGGTCCTGACGATGTGGAGAGAATAAGAGAGTTTAACCATCCGATGTGCAAAGGCATTGACCTGAACTCAAAGTTTGAGGACGAACCGGGCCTGAAGAATGTCGGCAAACTGGATGAATTTATAAAAGCAATAAGAAAGTAATATTTTGGGAGTTAAGAGTAGTTAGAGTAGTTAAAGGGAGTTAAGGGACATTACGTTTACTAAGTTCATTAGTCTAACACATTTGTCCTTATCACTCCACTATCACTCCGTTTCTACTCCCCTTTCACTCCCATAAAAAAGGTTTTTACGATGAATAAAATAAACAAACTATTTGCAGAAAACAAAGATAGGAAACTGCTGTCGCTTTATTTCTGCGCCGGCTGTCCGAAACTTGACGAGACAGGCAATGTAATAAAAACGCTGGAGCGTCGCGGCATCGACATGATTGAGGTAGGCGTGCCATTCTCCGACCCTATGGCTGACGGTCCGGTGATACAGGAGGCTGCTACACAAGCGCTGAAGAACGGCATGAACCTGAAACTGCTGTTCAGTCAACTGAAAGCCATCAAGGACGAGGTAAGCATACCGTTGATACTGATGGGTTACCTTAACGTGATGATGAAATATGGCTTTGAGGAGTTCTTCAAAACCTGTGCTGAATGTGGTGTCAGCGGTGCAATAATCCCCGACTTGCCGTTTGCAGACTATTTGGAACTGAAGCCTATTGCCGATAAATATGACATCCGCATCATCATGCTCATAACACCTGAGACCAGCGAGGAGCGTATCAGATTCATTGACGACAACACCGATGGATTCATCTACATGGTATCGTCAGCCTCTACCACGGGTGCACAGCAGTCGTTTGACGAGGCTAAGCAGGAGTATTTCCAGCGCATCAACGGCATGAACCTGCGCAACCCACGCATGATAGGTTTCGGCATAAGCAACAAACAGACGCTGGAATCATCGCAGCAGAATGCTGCCGGTGCCATCATCGGATCTAAGTTCGTCCAGTTGCTCAGCGAGGCTGACGGAAATGCAGACAAGGCAATAGATAAATTATACGAGGCATTAAATCATTAAGAAATGACATACACAGTAAACGAAAACGGATTCTACGGAAACTACGGCGGTGCTTACATACCGGAGATATTATATAAGACTGTAGAAGACCTTAAGAAGGCATATCTGCCAATAATAGAGAGCGAAGAGTTCAAGAAAGAGTATCACGCACTGTTGCGCGACTACGTAGGCCGTCCTTCCCCACTCTACCTTGCCAAGCGCATGAGTGAGAAATACGGTTGTCAACTATACTTGAAGCGTGAGGACCTCAACCATACGGGTGCACACAAGATAAACAATGCGCTGGGTCAGATTCTCATTGCGAAGAAGATGGGCAAGACCCGCATCATCGCCGAGACAGGCGCCGGCCAGCACGGCGTGGCTACGGCTACTGCCTGTGCATTGATGAACATGCCCTGCACGGTGTATATGGGTGCTCTCGACGTGGAGCGCCAGCACGTGAATGTGGAACGCATGAAGATGCTCGGAGCTACTGTTCATCCAGTGCACAGCGGCAACAAGACCTTGAAAGACGGTACCAACGAGGCTATACGCGACTGGTGCTGCCATCCTGCCGACACCTTTTATATAATAGGTTCTACGGTAGGCCCACATCCATACCCTGATATGGTGGCACGTCTGCAGAGCGTAATTTCTGAGGAGATAAAATGGCAGTTGCAGGAGAAGATAGGCCGCGACTATCCCGACTATCTCATGGCTTGCGTGGGTGGCGGTTCAAATGCCGCCGGCACGATATACCATTACCTTGACGATGAGCGCGTGAAGATTATCCTCGGCGAAGCCGGTGGTCTCGGTGTTGATACCGAGAAGACTGCAGCTTCCATGCAGGTGGGCACCACCGGCATACTGCACGGCTCGCGCATCAAACTGATGCAGACTGACGACGGACAGATTGTCGAGCCGTACTCTATATCTGCCGGACTGGATTATCCTGGCACTGGCCCTATGCACTGCAACCTTTACGAAAGCGGTCGCGCACAGGTTCTTCCGGCAAACGACGACGAGGCCCTGAAGGCTGCCTTCGAACTGACACGCATGGAGGGCATCATACCTGCCCTGGAGTCTGCACACGCCCTGGCATTATTGCCTAAAGTGGCTGGCCAGTTCAAGAAAGACGACGTCGTGGTGCTGACTGTATCGGGACGCGGCGACAAGGACCTCGATACATACCTGAAACATTCACAGGTATGATTAGTAACCGTAAACCAAAAACAGTAAACTCCAAACTGTAAACCGTAAACCATAAACTGTAAACCATGTATAGATACAACACAGCCTATAAAAAGATACTCGGCGACCTGAACACGCCTGTATCTACATATATGAAACTGCGTGATGACTACCCGATGTCGGCACTTATGGAGTGTTCCGACTATCACGGTGGAGAAAATTCGCGTTCGTTTATCGGACTGCATCCCATTGCCAGCGTGTCAATAGAGCACGGCAAGGGTGTATGCAAGTTTCCTGACGGCACACAGACCGTCAAAGACATCAATGCCAACTACGGCTCTGCACAGCTCTTCAATGATTTCCTTTCACAATTCCAGATAGAAGGCGACCAGAAAGAATACTGTGGACTGTTCGGCTACACGTCGTTCAATGCCGTGCGCTATTTTGAAGACATCAACGTAAAGGATGAGACACAGGCAAAGAATGATGCGCCAGACCTGCTTTACATTATGTATAAGGACGTGGTGATGTTCGACCATTTCCGCAACGAGATGGTGCTTATCGAACTGCTTGGCGAGGGTGAAGAGCATGACCTCGACGTATTGGAGCGCGACATCAACAACCGCCATGTCCACGCCTATGATTTCCATCCCGTAGGAGACTACTCCTCTACGCTGACCGATGAGGAACACAAGGCAAACATCCGTCGCGGCATCAAGCACTGTCTGCGTGGCGATGTGTTCCAGATTGTCCTCTCACGCCGTTTCATTCAGAAGTACGAGGGTGATGATTTCAAACTCTATCGTGCTCTGCGCAGCATCAACCCCTCACCATACCTGTTCTACTTCGACTTCGGCGGTTTCCGTATCTTCGGTTCAAGTCCGGAGACACACTGCCGCATAGAGAAGAATGGCGACCGTTTCACCGCTTACATCGACCCTATTGCCGGCACGACAAAGCGCACAGGCGACACGGAACAAGATCGCCGCAATGCCGAATATCTGCGCAATGACCCGAAGGAGAATGCAGAGCATGTCATGCTCGTTGACCTTGCACGCAACGACCTGTCACGCAACTGCCATAATGTGAAGGTTGACTTCTACAAGGACATGCAGTTCTATTCACATGTCATCCACCTCGTGTCACGTGTCAGTGGAGAACTTGACAATGGCGCAGATCCTATAAAGGCTTTCATCGACACCTTCCCTGCCGGCACTCTCAGCGGTGCTCCGAAGGTACGTGCCATGCAGCTCATCTCCGAATACGAGCCACATAACCGCGGCGCATACGGCGGCTGTATCGGTTTCATCGGCTTTGACCGCAGCCTTAATCAGGCCATAACCATCCGCACCTTCGTAAGTCGCAACAACGAACTGTGGTTCCAGGCCGGCGGCGGCATCGTGGCAAAGAGCAACGAGGAATACGAGTTGCAGGAAGTAAACAACAAACTCGGTGCGCTCAGAAAGGCTATACTGATGGCGGAGGGGATGTGACCCCTCCCTGCCCCCCCAAGGGGGGGAGAAAGCAAACGGAACAGCAAATAAAATCATATAAATAATACCTCCACAATCAACTTTACCACATATCCCCCCTCCACTTGGGGAGGGATAAAGGGATGGGGTCGTGTTGTGGGTCTTTTAATCATGAAAATCGTTATTATTGACAACTACGACTCATTTACATACAATCTGAGTCATCTTATAAAGGAACTCGGTGCCGATGTCACCGTTTACCGCAACGACAAGTTCGCATTAGAGGAACTTGAGCAGTTTGACAAAATAGTGCTGTCACCAGGTCCCGGCATCCCAAGCGAGGCCGGATTGCTCCTTGATGTCATCAAGACCTATGCCGGCAAGAAGCCTATCTTGGGCGTATGCCTTGGCCATCAGGCCATAGGTGAATACTTCGGAGGCACACTGGAGAATCTCTCAGAGGTTTTTCATGGAGTAGCGACAGAAGGCACACAGTTTGGCAACGACACCATCTTCGCCGGACTGCCCGACCGCATCACCATGGGACGCTACCACTCATGGGTGGTAAGCAAGGAGAACTTCCCAGCATGCCTTGAGGTAACGGCAGAGAGCGACGAAGGACAGATAATGGCACTGCGCCACCGTGACTATGACATCCACGGCATACAGTTCCACCCTGAGAGCGTGCTTACCACAGAAGGACGCACCATGCTCAGAAACTGGATTAATGGTTAAATGCTGAAGGACGAAAGCAAAAAGTAAAAGGAACAATGAAGATAGTTGAACTTGACGGTTATGCTGCCAATCCCGGCGATATCTCATGGGACCCTTGGCGCAACATCGTTACCCCAGACGGCAGCAAATGCGAGTTTACCATGTATGACCGCACACCTGCAGAACTTGTAGTGGAACGTGCCAAAGATGCTGACATTGCCATAACAAACAAGGTGGTGTTCAGCGATGAAGTAATGGCGCAACTGCCACGACTGCGATATATCGGAGTGCTCGCCACCGGCTATAACGTGGTGGACATAGAGGCTGCGCACCGCCGCGGCATCACCGTCACCAACATTCCGGCATACAGTACGGCATCAGTGGCACAGCTTGCCATTGCGCATCTGCTAAATGTCACCAACAACATTACCGCCCATGACAATGCTGTGCACCAAGGTAAATGGACGTCGTGTCCCGACTTTTCATTTACTGTCAGTCAGCAGACAGAGCTTGACGGTAAGACTTTCGCCGTCATTGGACTGGGTAATACTGGTATGGCAACGGCACGCATAGCCTCAGCACTCGGAATGAAGATTCTTGCATATACTTCCAAGGAACAAGCAGCCTTGCCATCGTTCATCACCAAAGCATCTTCATTGGAACAACTGTTCTGCGAAGCCGACGTACTCAGCCTGCATTGTCCGCTGACCACAGATACACATCATATAATCAATGCCCAGCGCCTTGCACTTATGAAACCCACTGCAATAATAATAAACACTGGTCGTGGTCCGCTCATTGACGAACAAGCGCTGGCTGATGCCTTGAACAATGACAGGTTATACGCTGCAGGCATAGACGTATTGACGGAGGAACCGCCACACGCAGACAATCCGCTCCTGACAGCGAAGAATTGTCACATCACTCCTCACATAGCATGGGCAACGCTTGCGGCACGCCAGCGATTAATGAACGTCGCAATAGAAAACATCAAACACTTTTTGCAAGGACAACCCCAGAATGTCGTTTAGTACGAGATACCACCCTTTGATTTGGTTGAAAAAATAATCCAGCGGATGAACTCATCCACTGGATTTTTTTATTTCACAAGCGTCAGCGCCATTATTCCCACCACTATGTCGTTTGACAGACAGCGCAGTGTGACATTGTCAACCTTCTTCTTGCCATCCAACAGCATTGAGAGTATCTGCGCCGCTCCACCTTTCAGTTCCCTACCATAAACCTCAGTCCGGGATATTCCCATATCATTACCAAGATGTCGGGAAACCTGTCCTGTACTCAGACTGACACGCAACGGTGGGTTGTCAGCACCTCTGAATGCCATGCCGTCAACGAAATAGTCTTGCTCTATTGGACAATAGTTGTATGGTGGATGCAGAGCGAGAGTGTCTGCAGAACCATCAGAGTAATTTACCATTATCAGTGCATTGTCAATATCAAACTGCATGTGGTTAGTACTGCCTGCAATCAACATATTGAGTGCATTGCCCTTCTCCCCAACTGGGATTGCTACTTCATTAGGATAGTTGTCCCACAATGATGCAAACACTATATTCTGACCTTCCTGCGGTACAGTGAACGTCACACCCTCCATATCAATCTTGTTGCCTTTGGCAAGGTTGCGCAAACCCTGATCATCAATATCCACGGTGAATTTAGGATGACACCATTCGCCAATGCCCTGCAATGGCAATTCAAGCGACGTACTGGTTGGGCGTGGAGAGATATACTGGTTGCGGAAGATGTCTGTGACACTAGCATTAAAAGGAACAGCAATGCTTTTCATCTTTCCTTTTGACAACACCTTGTTGCTTTCCTCATAAGGGGTAGTTTCTCTCACTGCCGCCGTTACTTTCTCTTCCTGTAATCTCTGGGGAATATCGAAACTAACCTCCTCACCATCCATCACATATTCTGCATACTTTCCCTCGTCGCCGTTAATGCGTACGACAATCTGCAGTGGTTGTTTGAAGTTCTGTTTTACAGAGATTGTTCCCCTGTCACCTTTACGCTGGTATTTATATGAAAGGTAAGGCATCTTAACCTCCACGCTATCCCATTCCAATGGGAAGCCCGGACGAATAATGCACTTGCCGTCCAATGCCTGTGGCACTATACCAAACACACCCTGCACTATGGCACGGGCAGATATTCCGATATTGTCTCCGAAGTCGCGGTATGATTCACCGCGTGCAGCATCATAATAACTTATCTGACCGAGATTGCCAGGTGATTGGCCCAAATACATCTGGTCCATGATATTTGCCCTAACCAGTTCCATGCCTTTATCTGAACGGCCTGCCTCGAAGAAAGCGAGCGCCGTGTGCATGATTTCTGCCGATGCCACATTGTTTATTGACCATGAGTAAGGCATCCAGTTGCTGGTGCTTATCAATGATGCGGGTGCTGACGTATTGCCCATACCTGAAACCTCAACAGGAATATGAGGAATATGGTTTTCCACATACTGCGTGCACTGATACATCTGTTCTGGATTTCCTACGCCACAGTCTATCGGGGTATATACCGACCACAACGCCGCATTGGGATGAACACGCTTCAATCCCATTACATCCTTGTATTCTGCCCAGTGTGGATAATCGCCCCCCACCCACAGATTCTTGTTCATGGCTTCGAGTATTGCGTCAGCCTCTTTCTGATATGGCTTAGGATTCTTGCCTATGATACGTGCAATCTTTGCCGCAAGGAGATTGCCACGATAGTTGTATGCTGTAGAATGTGTAACCTCACCACCATTATAATATAAAGCATCACTCGCCCATATACAGCAATAGGCATCATACAGATGGTTATTATATTTGTCGAAGTTTCTCTTTTCCCATGCGAGATGTGACGTGAGCACCGGCCACATTTTCTTCATGTATGCAGTGTCGGCATCATATTGGAAATGCCACAGCAACTCATCGATGTAGTTCAGGTTCATGTCATAGTGATGCATCTGGTCATTTCGGTTGGGATTGCGACATATATACCCATTGGAATACATCTGTGTGCCCCATTTCTTCTCTGCCCTTGCGAGATTCATCTCTGCATCTTGCGATGGTGACGGTATTGTGGCAGGCACATCAGTAACCTGCGAGCGTGCATAAGCATCGAAATGGCTCACTGCTCTGTCGTTCCATCCCAACACGTCACCAAGGTATCCAGCACGCCAGCCTGCCAGCGGCATGCGCCATCCTATTGCGCCGTGCAACCATGTTTCACCGTCCCATGCGCCATCGGCAGCAAGAGAGAGTACGCTGCCGAGATTGTTTATCATCGGGTCAGGTGTCTTGAACTGCACTCTGTCTGCCAATTCCTCAAAGTATGCTTTCGAACTGTTATAGCCTTCCAGTATATCTTCAGTAGCCGGCATCAGATGCAGCCTGTGACCTCTTTCTGCCTCTAAATATGCTGTGCCGACAGCCATCGCTTCCTTTTGGAATGTCAGTGTATATGTTTTCAGGTCTTCCTCTGCTGGGGATGGTTCGAAGCATCCCGGCTTGTCAGCTCCTATATCGCCATTGCGACTCAATTTCTTTGCAGCTGTACGGCATATCTTGCCTTGCAACGCCACATCACCCGAAGTAAAGTTTGATGCTGCGAAATGCCAATACACACCTTCTGCATCGTACATGGCAACACATTCCACGCGCAGTTCTGCTTTCTCTCCCCACCGTTTGTCTCTCAGCACGTACGAGCGTCGGCCTTTGCCATAACGAGCCTCGCAGTATTCCGTACTGTCGAGCGGTATATCGTTCACATAAAACCGCACGTTACGGTAATTCTTCGCCTTGTACACGGCGAAGACTGGCCTGTCGCTTGTCTCCACCCTGTATTCCGTATGCGTACCATACAGTGCACGTGTATAGCGGTTCTTGCCATTCACGCACACGAAGTCACCGTCCTGCGGCACATACTGCATTTCGCGCGGTCCACGGTCAGATGGTTTATTGAACGAGTACGACTCTATATAGTCACCTATTTTCTTCGATTGAGCATTTGCCAGTACACAGGCAAGAAGCAACAATAAAGATGCTGTGTATATTCTTTTCATAGCATATGCAAGGGAATAAAGAGAATAGAAGGAGACAGAAGACTCCTTCTATCTCCTTCTATTTCTCATATTTCATTTTTCTTACTTAGCCTCGGCACCCTTGTCAAATGCCTTGAGGTTTGCCTCAACCACAGCCTCGCCCTTGCGTGCGAAGATCTTGGCTACGGCTGAGCGGAGCGCTTCTGCTGATACTATCTCAATATATTTGGCTGCCATACCGAGCAACACCACGTTGGCGCTGCGCACCGAACCGGCATCCTTTGCCACTGCCTCGATGTCAAGCTGCACTACATGCGGCAGTGCTGACAGTTCATCAAACAGGGCCTTCTCGTCTGGATAGTTGGGGATGTTGACAAACGGCTTATTGCTGGTTACCACCACACCGTCCTTTGAGAGATATGGCAGATAGCGCAAAGCCTCCATAGGCTCCATAGAGATGATGAGGTCTGCCCCACCCTTTGCTATGAGGTCACTGTATATGGTGTCTGTTGACAATCTCAGGTTTGACTGCACGTCACCACCACGCTGACTCATGCCATGCACTTCTGCCTGTTTAAGGTTTATATTGGCTTCCGTAGCCGCCTCACCTATGATGGTTGCGATGGAGAGGATACCTTGTCCACCCACACCGCAGAGTATAATGTCTTTCTTCATTTTACTTCTTTCCTTCTTTCTTCATTTTCTCTCTTGCGTGTCTTGCTGCGGTTTGTATACACTCGCGGCGTGGTATGATGACAGACACTCCGTTATATTCTATTTCCTCACGGATGGTACGAGTGATCTCTTCCATGTTCTTTGGAAGCGGAACTACCACGCGTACGTGCTCTGGCTCAACGCCAAGACCAAGGCAGATAGCCTCAAACTTGTTTGTGCCGGCTGAGTCCTGACCGCCCGTCATACCCGTCGTAAGGTTATCTGAAATGACAACGACGATGTTTGACTTGTCATTTACGGCGTCAAGCAGTCCTGTCATACCTGAGTGTGTGAACGTAGAGTCACCTATCACAGCAATGGCAGGGAAGAGGCCTGCATCGGCAGCGCCCTTGGCCATCGTTATTGACGCACCCATGTCAACGCAGCTTGAAAGGGCCTTGAATGGAGGCAGCGCACCAAGTGTATAGCAACCAATGTCACCGAATATGCGGTGGTCTGGATATTCCTCTGCCACCTTGTTGAGAGCGGCATATACATCGCGGTGACCACAACCCTGACAGAGCTGTGGCGGACGCGCAGCGAGGTTCTTGGCTGGCGACATCACCTGTGGAGCATCAACGCCGAGAGCTGCAGCTACACTGTCAGGAGTAAGTTCGCCCGTACGTGGCAACGCACCGGTAAGGCGACCTGTCACGACATATCCCGTACCGAGCAATGCCTTTACATCCTGCTCTACTACAGGCTGGCCGTCTTCAACGACAAGCAGCTTGCCGCTTTCCTTTGCCAGCATCTGTATGCGCTGCTCAGGAAGAGGATACTGTGACACCTTTTCTATATTATACATGGCACGCTTATCTTCAGGCAACTGTGCCAGCGCTTCCTTGACATAGTTGTATGCTATGCCGCAAGCCACGATACCTGTCTTAGCTGCCTTATCAGCGTTATCACTGTATTCTGACAAGTTAAACTGCGACTTGTTAGCTGCCATCAGAATTGCGTCCTGCTTTTCAATGAGGGCGTCATACTTCTTGCGTGCTATGCCCGGCAACAATACCCACTGGTCTGTTGAGGGATGCATCTCATTCTGAGCCTTTGGCTCCTTCACCACTACGCCGGCACGAGAGTGTGCCAGACGGGTTACGACACGCAGCAGCACTGGTTCCTTAATGGCTTCTGAGAAATCGAAAGCCACGGCCATCATGTCGTAAGCCTCCTGCTGTGTGGACGGCTCGAATATAGGTATCATGGCGAACTTGCCATAGAAACGAGAGTCCTGCTCATTCTGCGAAGAGTGCATTGAAGGATCGTCGGCAGCAAGAACTACCAGTCCGCCTTCCACACCTGTGATGGCACTGTTAATGAAAGCGTCGGCACATACATTCATACCGACATGCTTCATGCACACCAACGCGCGCTTACCAGCGTAAGACATACCGAGTGCAGCCTCCATGGCTGTTTTCTCATTGGTGCACCAACGTGAGCGTATGCCCTGTTCCTTGGCGTACGCGTTTGTCTGAATAAACTCTGTAATCTCAGTAGAAGGGGTGCCTGGGTATGCGTACACGCCGCTCAATCCGGCATGTATGGCTCCGAGTGCAATGGCCTCATCACCGAGAAGAAGTCTTTTTTCCATTTTCTTCTTTCCTTATTGTATTTTAATGTTCTAATTTTCTATTCCGTGCAAAATTACTAAAAAATATTCAGACAACAAAATTTTTGCTGTCATTTTGTTTGTAGATGATAAAGATGCAGGAGCATCGTTGTCATCTGTCTTATATATTTTGTCCTATCAGCACGTAAAACGCCCTTCGTACTCAACTACTGTTTCCTTGCGATAGAAATCACCAACGTCTGTTTCGCTCTCAAATACGCCAGTATTTCGCAAGTTCTGTATATTGTTGTATCACAACAATATAACTCCATTCTCGCTTTTGTCGCAATCCCTTCTCCTTGCAATAGCATAGCTTTTACATTGTAATTAGGCACCTTTTACCTCCTAAAAGCATACTTATTACCATACAAAAGCCTTCATATTAATGCACAATGCATAATGCACAATGCACAATTATTGCGTGTAGCACATACTTTTTATCGCATTTTACCCGATTGCGCATTGTAAATTATGTATTGTGAATTATTTTAACATCTCTTTTGCACTTTTATGACTTGCGTCATTTTGCAGATTCAACAAGCAAGTGCAAATTTACATAATTTTCTCATAAAAACAATGGTATGGTGTTAGGAAATTGAGTTTTTCCCTTGGTCTGGCATTGATTTTCTCCATGATGTATTTGACTTTCTGATGACTGACCTTGCT
>JAEEHW010000119.1 GCA_016281055.1 Prevotella sp. | reverse complement strand
TTCATCATGACAGGGAAGATGATACAGTGGAACACGATATTGTCCTTACCAATGAAGTGAACCAGACGCGTATCCTCATCCTGCCACCACTGCTCCCATGAACCCCACTTCTCAGGATTCTTCTCGCAGAGCTCCTTAGTGTTTGACACATAGCCGATAGGTGCATCGAACCATACATACAGCACCTTACCTTCGGCGCCTTCTACTGGTACAGGTATGCCCCAGTCGAGGTCGCGTGTCATGGCGCGTGGCTGCAGGTCCATGTCGAGCCAAGACTTACACTGTCCATATACGTTTGAACGCCATTCCTTATGGCCTTCAAGTATCCACTGCTTGAGCCACTCCTGGTACTTGCCGAGTGGCAGATACCAGTTTTTGGTTGGACGTTTTACCAAGCCGTGGCCTGGGTTGTTCTTATTTGTCGGGTTAATAAGTTCGTCGGGTGACAGAGTTGCGCCGCACTTCTCACACTGGTCGCCGTAGGCACCCTGTGCATGGCATCGTGGGCATTCACCTACGATGTTGCGGTCGGTAAGGAATTCGCCTGTCATCTCGTCGCAGTACTGCTCCTCTGTTATTTCCTGCAACTCACCCTTGTCGTACAGAGTACGGAAAAAATCTGAGGCAAACTTATGGTGTGTCTCGCTTGTGGTGCGGCTATATACATCGAATGATATACCGAAATCTTCAAACGATTTCTTGATTAACTCATGGTATCTGTCAACCACCTGCTGTACGGTGATGCCCTCTTTCTTGGCACGTATTGTGACAGGTACACCATGCTCGTCGCTTCCGCCTACGAACAAAACTTCGCGTTTCTTCAAGCGAAGGTAACGAGCGTAGATGTCGGCAGGCACATACACACCTGCCAAATGTCCTATGTGGACACCGCCGTTAGCGTATGGCAGAGCAGCGGTTATGGTAGTTCTTTTGTACTCTTTCTGTTCCATTTATGATGTTGTTTTCAATTACGTTTGCAAAAGTACAAAAAAAAAATAAGATAAACGAATGTTTCTCAGTCTTTTTTTGTACCTTTGCAGATGCAATACTATAATAGAGAATATGATAAAGGTAAGAAACATAAAGAAATCATACGGCTCGCTGCAGGTGTTGAAGGGCATAGACCTCAGCATTGAGAAGGGCGAGGTGGTAAGCATTGTTGGCCCAAGTGGCGCAGGAAAGACTACGCTGCTGCAGATAATGGGTACACTTGATTCACCCGATGAGGGAACGGTAGAAATTGATGGCGTTGATGTTACTACACTGTCAAATAATAAACTCGCTGATTTCCGCAACCAGCACATTGGTTTCGTGTTTCAGTTTCATCAACTTCTGCCGGAATTTACTGCAGAGGAAAACGTGATGATACCGGCACTTATTGCTGGAACGAAACGTAGCGAGGCTAAGGCGCGCTGTCATGAACTGCTGAAATTTCTGGGTATAGAAGAACGTGCAGGTCATAAACCTTCAGAACTCTCTGGTGGTGAAAAGCAGCGTGTGGCTGTAGCACGTGCACTGATTAATAATCCTGCAGTGGTATTGGCAGACGAACCCTCTGGTTCACTTGATACAAAAAACAAGCAGGAACTGCACCAACTGTTTTTTGAATTAAGGGAGAAGTATGGTCAGACATTCATCATTGTGACACATGATGAGGAACTGGCGAAGATTACAGATCGTACTATACACATAAGGGACGGCGTAGTATATCAGGGAACTGATACAGAGAAAGAATTGAACAAGAATAACACTGATGACTATGGAACAACTGAAGTTAGGACAGAAGAATAGACTGCGTGCCGCATGGCGTGTAGATTTCGGCATGTACCTTGAGGGTGGGGGATATGAAGGTAAGATTCTTCTGCCGGAGCGTTATGTGCCAGAAGAACTTCAGGTGGGTGATGAGATAGATGTGTTCCTTTATCTTGACAGTGAGGAAAGACTGATTGCTACCACGCTTGAACCGAAGGCAATGGTGGGTGATTTCGCTTACCTTGAGGTGGCATGGGTGAATGAGTATGGTGCTTTCCTTGACTGGGGATTGATGAAAGACCTGTTCTGTCCTTTCCGTGAACAGAAACGCAGGATGGAGAAAGGACGTTCGTATGTAGTGCATGTACATGTGGATGAAGAAAGCTATCGCATCATGGCTTCTGCCAAGATAGAAAGGTATTTATTGCCACCTCCAGTAAAAGGCAATACCCAAGGTGATGAGACACTGCATGTGGGACAGCGTGTGGATTTGCTTGTATGGCAGAAAACGGACTTGGGTTTCAAGGTGATTATTGACAACAAATATGGCGGTCTGTTATATGACAGTCAGGTTTTCCGCCGTCTTCATACCGGTGATAAAGTAGAGGGATACATTTCTCGTATACGTCCTGATGGTAAGATAGACTGTTCGCTGCAGTTGGCCGGCCGTCAGCATACGGAGGATTTCTCTGCTCGCTTGTTGCGTTATCTTGAAACGCAGGGTGGCCGCTGTCGTCTTGGGGACAAGAGTGATGCAGAGGAAATAAAGGAACAGTTCGGTGTCAGCAAGCGTACTTATAAGCAAGCGGTTGGAGACTTGTATAAACGCCGCCTGATAAGAATTACAGATACAGGCATAGAATTGCTTTAATCCAAATGACTGATTTGGTTAAAGGTTGGAATAATACTTTATAATAGTATAAAAGCGCAGGATACAATAAAGTATCTTGCGCTTTTATTATAATGAAAATGAACTCTCGTCTTAACGATTGTTGTTAAGGCTCGTCATTAAAAGGCTCGTCATCGTTGAATGGAGACCCCCATCCCTTGGCACCTACATCTTCACCACCTATAGGCTCTCCTGGATCTGGCTCGTTACCATTTCCTGTACCTATAACTATTGCGTCCTTTATTTCAGTTTCTATTTCTGTAAATTCAGGAGTAAGATATTCTTTTTTTGCCATACTATTGTTGCTCTTTGAATGTTAGTTTTATGTTGTGTATGTGGTGCAAAACATTGCTTTTGCAAAGTTACATATAAAAAGTGAAATAGAAAAGATATTTCTTGATTTTTTTAAGAATTTTAACAATATTCCCCTTCTTTCAAGTCTTTTCGTGTGTATTCTACTTACTTTCTATTGTATTTTCTGCCATTTTCGTCGATTACAATTCCTTTATAGGTCTCATCGACTTCTTGTCCGGCAAGGTTCACAAAGCGATGTTTTCGTTTGTTTTCGTTTGTTGCCTCTGTATTTTGAATAGCAGTATAGTCCTCTTCTACAAATCCCGTTATACCTTTGGCTTCCGTGGTATACTTTGAGTCAGAGATGTAGTAAGCTTTCTTTGCTTTTATAGTGGCTCCAGTTGATACTTTTGCAAAGTTACCGGTTTTTGCTGAAAGTGCATATACGATATTAGGATAAACGCTTCCAACAGCGAAGGATTCCGTAAGAGAACCTTGTAACTTGTTTTGTCCCTGCCATTCCCAATCTCCAGGTTCGCATAGTCCAATAGGTACTGCGTATGTGGAGTCTGGTGTTCCTTTTATAATGAATGCAGTTCCTGTTGGTACTTCCCGTACTGGTTTCAGAATGATGTTTCCGGATTCAGTCTCTCCAGTCACTATATATGCAACCAGATTATAGAACTCGCTGAAATCAAGTGGCTGACTGCATACCCAACTTGCCGTTCCTGACGAGTTGGTTGAGACCTCTTCATATCCTCTATATCCAGAATCAATGTATGCTTTTCCAGCAGGTATCGTGGCGGTAGAAGATACACGGGCAAAGTTTCCTGTCTTACCAGAAAGTGCATATACATAGGTGTCAACACTGCCTACATAGAAACTCTCTGTTCGTGAACCTTTGAATATGTTGTTTTCATTGGCTCCATCTGGCAATGTACCTATAGGAATGTTGTATATGCTGTCTGCTGAACCTTTGACAATGAATGCTGTTCCAGCAGATACACCTGTGACAGGTTCAAGTGTTGTGACACCCTTCACAGATATATGTGTTGCAATGTATGCCACGAGTTCTGTGTCGGTGAAATCCAATGGATGTTCGCAGACGTATGATGCTGTTCCTGTTGCGTTAGTCTTGATTTGCTCAAATCCTCTGAAGTCAGAAACGATGTATGCTTGTCCTGCTGGGATGGTGTAGTCATCGTCAAGCTTCTCAAGTTTTCCAGTGGAAGAGTTGAGAGCATATACGTATCTGCCGTCGTTGTTGTTTACGGTGGTAACAGGTTTGTCTGTCGTCTCGCTTTGGAACAGGTTGATTGTTCCGTTGCTGGTGCATGAACCCGTAGGTATTCTGTAATTCTTGTTTGGCTCACCATGGAAGATGAATACAGTATTCGGAGCAATCTCCGTAAGTTCCTTCAACTGGAACTCTCCATATTTCTGACTTACGGCGATGTATGCATTAACGCCAGTCTGTTCTCTGAGGTCGAGCGCTTTCGTATTCTTGTGGCAAGCCCATCCGTATGCGTCGGTTTGTATGTATTCTACACCAATATACTTTGAAATAATGTATGCCTTACCGGCTGGTATGGTGACAGTGCGTGATACCTGTGCAAAGTTACCAGTCTTGTTTGATATTGCATATACTATGTTTACGGTGTCGCCTACGAAGAAATCGTCAGTGGTAGAACCTTGGAATAAGTTTATGGTGTTCAGTTTCTCGCAGGTACCCACTGGTATCTCGTATTCAGTGTCAGCCTGACCTTTGATTACGAATGCTGTCAGTGCCGGTACTTCTGGCACAGGTGTCAATACGATGTTTCCGTTCGGACGTTCTTCGGTAGCTACATATGCTGTTGCATCTACGGTAGAGAAGTCGAGTGGCTTTTCTGTAACGTAGGTTGTGAATCCAAGTGAATTTGTTGTCAAGGTGATAGAACCGAGGTTCGGCTTGCGCTCATATTCTGATATGAAGAATGCTTCGCCGGCAGGGATTACTGTTCCTTCATCCGTGCGGTAGAATTTCTTCTGTTCACTAGACCATGCCCAGATATAGTGTGGATCATCGTCAACATTGAAGTCTGTTGTTCTGCTTGCCAGGCGATTGGTGGCTCCAAGTGTTGCCGTGCTGTGTACAGGCACGTTGTATGTGGTGTTTGGTTCGCCACCCTGTATGATGAATGCTGTGCCTGCTGGTATTTCGCTGACATTGGCAATTTCCACATTAGTCTCTGTTTCGCCTACAACGATGTATGCCTTAAGCGTAATCTCTTCGAAGTGCAGGTTCTTGCTGCTGGTAAGTGTAAGTGTGCCGTATGCATCGGTTGTTATCTGCTCCATACCTACATACTTTGATATGAAGTACACGGTTCCAGCCGGCAGGGTATGGGTGTTGTTCTTGTTGATAACCTCCATATTGCCGCTTGCGGGAGAATATGTGAATATCTGGTTCAGAGTGTCTGTGGTATTGTAAGACTCTGTAAGCGAACCTCTGAGTTTGTTGCCGGTAATCTCTGTACACAGTCCTACAGGAATGTAGTATGTGCCTGACGTACCTTTTATGACAATAGGTGTTCCGGCAGGTACTGAGGTTACCTTTTCCAGATGTACGCCGTTGTTCAGCGTCTCATAATCGGCGATATAAGCTTCCAGTCCCAGAGACTCATCGAAATCAAGAGCCTTTGGAGTAACTATTGCTTTGCTGCCGTCAGTTCCCAGTGTAAATTCATAGTATTCGGCTTCCTCAAGTTCAGACTTGATGAACGGAGTTCCGGCTGTGATGACAGAGTCTTTTGCAGCCTTTACTATATTGCCGTTAGGCGCTACTACATATACTGGATTCTCCCATGAACTGGTGTTGAAGTCGCTGTTGGAATATGTCAGCAGGTTCTTGTCATAGCGTGGAGTCGTTGCATATCCTAAAGCCAATTCATATTTAGAGTTTGGTTTGCCGTGCAGTATGGATACGTCGTTGGCAATCAACTCGTCAACATCCTGTGTTGTGAACGTACCGCTGCGTACCTCGTTTGAAACAACTTTTGCTGTTATTTCGTCATCAGGATACTTGTCTTGTGTTGCAAGAATGTCGATAGGGTTGCTGCAGATGTATGTTGCATATCCGTATTCGTTGGTTGTCACTGCCTCGAAGTTAGAACGGACGATGGCATACTTGACGTGAACGCCCCAAGGTATGTCTATCAGCATGCTACTGCCTGTGGCAACGTATATCTGCTCATTCTCGGTAGAGGCATCCTGAAGCATGTTGGCACCAGCCAGAGAGCCAGTCATGCCACCGCTCGTTGCGATGAACACATATTGACCATCGCTGAGACCGTTGATGCCCAGGCCATCTATCTCTATCTCAGTTTCTTCCTCTTCCTCTTCCTCCTCATCTCCAATGATTAAAAGGCCTTCGTCTTCGTCGTCAACGAGTAACAAACCTTCTTCACCGCCTTCTTCTTCGTTGTTCTTCTTTACATGCTTGTATCCGAGCAGACCACCGTTCTCTCCGTTCTTCGCAACCAGGAAGAAACAAGAATCGGTTGTCAGGGCGATGCGCTTGTCCACGTTGATGTTTACGGCTTGCGTGCCGTTCATGTATTGCTTGATATTGCGCAAATCTTTCTCATCAACCTGGAATGCGATGTCGTCTGCAAGTACAATGGCATGGCGCTCAGTGTCGTTGTTGGTGACAAGACTCTCGAAATCCTGTGACCACAACTTTGGTGCTTTTGGACGTACAGCCATTGTCTGGTTGATTTTAGACTCTGTGCATCCAGATGCAGTGGCATATACATATAGTGTATTGCCTTCTGGAACGAATATGGTATCACCTTCCGTGTAAGTGGAACGTGTAACGTCATCAAATGAATATTGCAGTGCATAGTCGCTCGGCACTACATCCATGTATTGATAATTGGGCGTCAATACTATACCATAGCCTCTTGTTTCGTCGTATTTTGCTCTTGTAATCTCCGGTGCTGTGATTTTCAACTTCGTGCCGGCGTGGGTCATGAAGTTAATCATGTCAGAATTGGTGTCGTTGTCGTTGGAATGTGCGTATGCATATATGACTTCTGACTCGGTTTCTGTCTCCCCTGTGTATTCTATCCATCCTTCTTCACCGGGGGTGAGATATGACTCAGAATAATAGATTGTTGCTCCAGGTGTGGCGCAGTCAAGTGTGAATTTACGCGCTTTGTTGTTGGCGCCAGTCATCTTGTATGTCGGTGCACTGCATGGTGTGTCATCCACAGTGACATCTTTTGTCAAGAGGTAATTGTCAGAGTACATCTGGATGCCAGTCTGACTTTCGAAAAGGTGTGTTCCACTTGGTTTGCCGATGGCTGTTGCGTCAATTGTCTCTGTTGCTGTGTACAATGGGGTTCCCGTCTCATAGTTTATTGACAGGTTCAGAGTGGCATTGCTTTTATTGGCGTTGGTACACTTTACCACAATCTTGTAAAGAACGCCTGGCTGCAAATACTTATTCGTTTCAGGCAGTGAGCCTATTAACTTGTTTCCAATCTTTATTGTATTGTATGGGAAAGGCTGACCGGTTACAGGGTCGTTTTCAATTTCTCTGTTAATGGTTACGTATGCGTCATCCCCGATTTTCTGTCCTGTTACAGTATTTGCTCCAGTTATGGCTAACTGCTCCATAGGGTATTGACAGTTAAGTCTCAACTCAAATGACAGTGTCCAGTTGTCTTCAATGGCACTGTCGTCGTATTTGAATCCCATTAATACGCATGGGATGCTTGGGTTTACCTGCTGAACCAATTGGACTCCAGCTATTTGGGTTGCAGGTGCTGCAGGACCAGACAATGTTATTGCAGCATTTGCAGTCTGTCCCTGTATGGTTTCGGTGTCATCAAAGTCCTCCGACCATACCGTGCGCGTCATGGTTGTTGTTGCACCCAATATCGACATCGAGCACAACAATGAGATTATTAACAAAGAAAGAGACCTTTTCATATTTTTGTGTTTAATTTGTTACAAATGATATTCAAAGACACTGTTATCCCTACACACTTCATTTCTATTTAATAATGTGTAGACAAAATTCTAATGCAAAGTTACTCAAAAAAACGCGAATATAAAGCAAAAACAAGTTTTTTTATATTTAATTAACACTCAAAGCGCGGATTATTTGTTAATTTTGCACTCGGAACGGAAAAAAGTGTGTGTTTTTTTGAAATAAAAAAAGACAAGACAGAAACAAAAACAAAAACAAATGATAACAAAAAATGATGCGGAAGCGACGGCTTTGCCTTCCGAATTTATAAAATATACGCGTGGGGTGTTTGGCGAGGAGCGATGGCAGTGTTATGTTGATGCATTCAGGACTGCACCGCCTGTCAGCATTCGTTTCAATCCGTTTAAGGCCGCACTGCTGCAGCAAATGCCTTTTGCGGATATTATGGATGACAGTGTGCCGTGGTGCCGCAATGGTGTATATCTCAAGGAAAGGCCAAACTTTACCGCTGACCCCTTGCTTCATGCAGGGGCTTATTATGTGCAGGAGGCTTCGTCGATGTTTCTTGACGAGGTGATAAGACAGCATTTTCATGAAACTTCTGGTATGGCGCTCGACCTTTGTGCAGCGCCAGGCGGCAAGTCAACGCTGCTTCGTGCGGCGCTTCCGAGTGACATTATTCTGTACAGCAATGAGCCCGACCGCCGACGTGCCAATATCCTTTCGGAGAACATGCAGAAACAGGGTTGTCCGAATGTTGTTGTCACCAACAACCTGCCGCGTGACTACAAGCGCAGCAAAATGGCATTCGACCTCGTGTTGTGTGACGTGCCGTGTTCTGGCGAGGGTATGTTCAGGAAGGATGCCGGGGCGATAGGTGAATGGAGCGTTCAGAACGTCATGAAATGCCGTGACCTGCAACGCAGTATAGTGGAGGATATCTGGCCGTGCCTGAAGCCGGGTGGCATGATGATATACAGCACCTGCACGTTCAATACTCACGAAAATGAAGAAAACGTGAGGTGGATAACAGAGGAACTCGGTGCAGAACTGCTTTCCGTAAATATAAATAAGGTGTGGGGAATTACGGGGTCGTTGCTCGAAGGGTGGGATGGTCCTGTTTATCGTTTCATTCCCGGCATTGCCAATGGCGAAGGCCTTTTTATGGCTGTGATGAGAAAAACCGACGGCGAGGTATTCAAGAATCCGAAGCCAGCGCTGAATATCCTTCACTCCTCGCTTACAGTGCCGCAAGGTACGCAAAAGGGGAAGGACATTATTCCGGCACATGCAGAGGCTCTGATGACGTGCTTGCAGAAAGACAAATACCCCATGGTGGAACTGTCGCTCGATGATGCCCTGCACTATCTCAGGCGTGAGGCGATAACTTTGTCTGCAGATACACCGCGCGGCTTCGTCATCGTGACATATCAGGGTTTGCCGCTCGGTTTCGTAAAAAACATTGGCAACCGGGCCAACAACCTCTATCCGCAGGAGTGGAGGATAAGGAATCTGTGAAATAAAATTTGTCGGAGTGAAGTTTTTTTAGTACCTTTGCCGAATTAAAAATATGAATATGAAAGAACAGAAATATGAAACTGCCATGAAGCAGTTGGAGGAAATAGTGGGGAAGATGGAGAGCGGCGAACTCGACATCGACTCGCTGAGCAAGGAACTGAAAACTGCACAGGGTCTTATAAAACTGTGCAAGGACAAACTCACGAAGACTGAGGAGGAGATTAACAAGATAATGCATAATTCATAATGCACAATGCACAATGCATAATGCACAATGCACAATTTATAATGCATAATTTATAATTCACAATTTAGAAATCATAATGCAGTTATACCCAAAACTCATAACTGATGCGCTGGCAACGGTAACGTATGCCGGTACGAAGAAAAACTTGATAGAGAGTGAGATGCTGGCTGACCAGCCAAAGATTGACGGTAACAAGGTGGAGGTGATTCTCACCTTCCCCCGCGAGACTGACCCGTTTCTGAAGTCAACGGTCAAGGCTGCCGAAGCCGCCATCCACTACCATGTAGGCAAGGACGTAGAGGTGACGATAAAGACTGAGTTTCAGTCTGCACCGCGCCCTGACGACGACCACCTGCTGCCCGATGTCAAGAACATCATCGCCGTGAGCAGCGGCAAGGGTGGGGTGGGCAAGAGTACCGTCAGCGCCAACCTTGCCATCTCGCTGGCGCGCCTCGGCTACAGGGTGGGACTGCTCGACACCGACATCTTCGGACCTTCCATGCCAAAGATGTTCCAGGTGGAGGACGTCCGTCCATACGCTGTGGAGAAGGATGGCCGACAGTTGATAGTGCCTGTGGAGCAGTATGGAGTAAAACTGCTGTCCATCGGTTTCTTCGTAAACAAAGACACTGCCACACTGTGGCGTGGCGGCATGGCATGCAGTGCCCTGAAGCAGCTCATTGCCGATGCTGACTGGGGGGAACTTGACTATCTCATTCTCGACACACCGCCGGGCACCAGCGACATTCACCTGTCGCTCCTGCAGACGCTCGCCATTACGGGTGCCGTAATCGTCAGTACACCGCAGGCGGTGGCACTGGCGGACGCCCGCAAGGGTATCGACATGTATACCAACGACAAGGTGAACGTGCCTATACTCGGACTGGTGGAGAACATGGCATGGTTTACGCCTGCCGAACTACCTGAGAACAAATACTACATCTTCGGTAAGGAAGGCTGTAAGAACCTTGCCGCCGAGATGAATGTGCCGCTTCTGGCGCAGATTCCAATAGTTCAGGGCATCTGTGAGGGTGGCGACTCCGGTCTGCCTGTAGCCCTCGACGTGGCATCGCCCACAGGCCAGGCCTTCCTGGCATTGGCGCAGAGTGTGGTGACGGTCACCAACCGCCGCAATGCCGAACAGGCAAAAACAGAGCGTGTAAAGACGCATTAAAATACCCTGCTTTTAACATTTATTATGCCGTTTCCTTGCGATATTGGTCACCAAAGTCAGTTTTGGTCTCAAATATCGCAAGGAAACGGCGTTTTTTGTAACTGTCTGATTAAGAATGAGTATTAAAAAGATGAATTGCTGCCAGCTGCCTTCGCTTTTGCAAAAGCATAGCTTTTACAGTGTAATATGATAGCTTTTACATGATAGAAGCATAGCTTTAGCACTGTAAAAAGATGCGTTTTAGAGTGTAATCCGACTGCTTTTACTCCCAAACGCCTCAAACTTTGAAAAACCGGTTGTTGGAAATGGGAAATCTATTGGTCAAAATTCCGAGCAATTTACTCTATTTTGAAGAGTTTCCACTTGCGTCATTTGTTCACAAATCTCCACGTTTTTTTCTACTTGCAGATTCAACAAGCAAGTGCAAATTTACATAATTTTCTCATAAAAACAATGGTATGGTGTTAGGAAATTGAGTTTTTCCCTTGGTCTGGCATTGATTTTCTCCATGATGTATTTGACTTTCTGATGACTGACCTTGCT
>JAEEHW010000118.1 GCA_016281055.1 Prevotella sp. | reverse complement strand
GGCGTTGAGGCTCTGACGTGCTGCGTTGGCTGTACGTGCAGAAGCGTATGTGGCGGTCTTCATACCGAAGAAGCCTGCCAAACCAGAGAACAGACCACCAGTAAGGAATGCGAACGGCACCCATGGGTTCTGCAACTGGAATCCGTAGGCCATGATGGCGAAGATTACGGCCAGCACGATGAACACGATGGTGACCACCTTGTACTGCTGCTTCAGATAGGCCATGGCGCCCTTGCGAACGTGCATGGCAATCTCCTTCATGCGGTCAGTACCCTCATCTGCCTTCTTCATCTGAAGGTAGAAATATAAAGCCATGCCCAGCGCCACAAGTGACGCTATGGGCACGAGCCAGAATACTTCAGGTATGTTTTGCATAGTCGATTCTCAGTTTTCTATTTCTTTATCAAACTCCAGATCCACAATACAAGTGCGGCACCTACGGTAGCGGTGATGAGAGCACCAGCCCATGAAGGAATACCACCGATGTTTATGCCGAGTGTGCCAAACAGCCATCCGCCAACAAAGCCGCCCACAACACCGAGCAGGAGATTGATGAGGCAACCGTTGCCACTCTGATTAGTCAACTTGCCAGCCAATGCGCCAGCCAGAATACCGATGATGATACTGATAATTAAATTTGCCATAATAAGTTTGTTGTTAGTTAATATTGTTTATTGAATTGTGTTTGTAAATTACCATGTGGATGTTATCATATAAAGAATAACATTAGCCAGCAGAAACTCTGTTATCATTATTGCCGGCACACCGATGGTGAATATTGTATGCTTCGTCTTGTGCCTCAGTCCCCATATACCGAGAAGGGCTCCAACACCGCCAAAGGCAACGACAAGCCAAAGCAAAGCCTTCTCGCTGATTCTCCAGCCGCCTCGCTGCGCCTGCCATTTGTCGAAACCATAGGTGGCAAACGTCGCAATGTTAATTATCAATAAGTATATTAGAAATACTTTCATATCCAAAGGGCAAAATTAAGAAAAAAAAATTAAACTGCCAAATTTTTCTTCATTTATTGTATCGTTTCATGTATTCTGTAGTAAAGGAAATGTAAATCCCCCTCCCCAAAAAGCACTTAGTCACCAATCCTCTCGACGATGAAATCGCAGGCAGAGAACCATTTGCAGACATATTCGTCGGAATGTGTGGATGTCGTGGTGTTTGTAACACCATAGGTCAGGGTGCCATTGCTGACTGTGATGTCGTCAAGATAGATGCGGTTCCATCCGTATCCTTGACCGCCGTTGGCCGTCAGCTTTTGTATGTCCAGGCTATAAATGTGTTCCCCGTGAGAGAGGTTCTGCAGTTGCTGAAGCGCAGAGAACCATACATTGCCGCCCGTGTCACCGTCTGCCGGGATTTCCTTCTGGCTCGTCACTATGGCTGCACCATCTCCTGTCTGGGCAAAGACATGTATGCCGGAGTGTCTTGCTTCTGCGGCACGCACCACGGCAGAGACTCTATAGCGGCCGGGACGTAAGTTGTGGAGCGTGTTTTCGCCATGGAATCCCTTGACGGCCTCGCCCTTGACGTTGAAGTAACCTGTTTGCGAATCATTGCTGTAATGCTCGCCTCGTGCAGTGATGGCAGTGTTCCCGTGGTCTGATAGCTGTAAGTTGACAGTCCAGAAATTACGGTTCAGGTATTCCTGATCTTCCTGGCTGAGACTGTCTATTCCGACTGTGTGGTTCCGCATGACGCTGATGGCGGTACGCACGTCGGCTACCTGTCGTTTCATGTCATTTGGCACTGCGGCGGCAATGGCGTCGGTCTGGCGCATCAGTTCTTCAGCCTGCCACCCGGAGTACTGGAACGGATAGCTGTCAACCTCTTTCCTCAGCGTGTGGCAGATTGCCTGCAGTTCTGTGTTAGTGGCCGTTTGGCTCAGTTTCACCATGCGCTGCAATTTGAGATGCAGGGCTTCATAGCTTGTCTTGAGATTCGGTGTTTCGGCAGAGTTGTATATTTTATTCACCATCGTTTGGTAATGGTACTGGTCCATTTCACGAAGCGTATCGGTATAAAGTGCCTTTGCGCGTTCCGGCTCTTTGCTTCTGATTTCGTAAGACAGATGCTGCGCTACGCTCATGGCGGTATTGGTGCGGTCCATATATTCGTCGGGATTATAGGCCTTCACCTGTGGCACGCTTGACATCTTCGGACAGTGAAATTCGTAGATGACGCCGTGTGTGGCATAATATCTGTGCTTCGCATCATTGGTTTCCTCTTCAGAGTCGTGCCACATGAGAAGGTAGGTGGAACGGAAACCGTCTTCGTCCTTGAAGCCAATGACACGCACATTCATTGTAGGATGAAGGCTCAGTGGCAGACTTTGTCCCTCAGGGCCGTAGCTGATGCATATACCTGGGAATGCTGTCTGCTCATCACTTGCTGTATAGCTGAAGTAACTCGAGGCAAAGGGCGCCTGTGTGTCAAAAGCATTCAGAATGTGCTGCAATGGCAGGGTAGGGTCGTCGGGCACATTGCGGAACTCGAAACGGTATCCGTCAAGGTATAGCGGTCCGATATGGATGGTGTTGTCCGAAAGCTTTACCACATGGATTTTATCCTTTGGCACAAGTCCTGCACAGTCAAGTGCAGTCCAGAACACGCTGGCACTGTCCTCTTCCGCAGGGGTCAGTTTAACCTTTATGGACTTCGGAAATTTACCGTACCTTGTTTCAACGAAAGCCGTGCGCATGGCCTGTGCGTGCATGTTCTCCTGTGCATGAAGCACGGAACCTATGGGTAATAGGAACAATGCCAACAATATAATTGTATTTACTGATTTGTTCATTGTCTATGTATGTGTTAGAATTTAACGTAGTTATCTGTATTTTCTTTCTGCATCTGGTTTACTGTCTGCTCTGCCTGTTTTCCGACTATGCGAAACATCATCTTCTGCAAACGTGCATCGGCGGCAATGATTCTCTCTAACTGAACCGCGCTAACACTGTCATCAAGGTTTTCCATCTCAGCCTCAAGGCGTGCAATGCACATGGCAAGATTATCCGTAGCCGAAGCAGTGTCAGACTTTGGAACCACAGTATGTCTTCCCCCTGCGGCACGGTTCACTGACTTGTATGTTGCAGCCTGTGCCACTGCTGTTTTTCTTTTCTCTACATTAGGAGTGGTCACCTCTTGTTCGGAGCGTGTGCTGTCAGTGGCGGCAGCAGTTTCGTTTCCTGCAAGTGAAGACTGCTCTGTGGTGCCCTGCCAGAAGTGAAATGCCAAAAGCAGAAGTGCTCCGGCGGCAACTGCCGCAATCCATCTGAACACAATAATCTTTGGCTTCTCCCTGACAGCCTTGGGAAGCATCCGTGTGTCTCCGCTGTCAGTCTCGACATGCTGGCTGGAAGAATCGTTCACGGCGTCAACGTCCACCTGTCCGCTGTCGAACAATGCAAACATCTCCTTGTACTCAAGCCACTCCTCTGCCACATCTTCCGTACGGAAGTATTGTGCCAGCATCTGCTCCTCCTCAAGGTTGGTTTCGCCTGCCATGAACTTGCTGAGCAACTGGGATATTTCATGTATGTCGTAAGGTGTCTTCATTGTTGGTTCCTCCTCTTTAATTTGTTAAGCAATTCGTTGCGTGCTCGTGAAAGCAACGTAGATACTGATGTCTGCCGTATGCCTAGGATGTCAGCAATCTCTTTCTGTTCGCGGTGTTCCAACTGGCGCATCCTCAACACTGTTCCTGATGTGGACGGAAGGTTGTCTATCTGCCTGTAAAGCCATTGCTCTAGTTCTGCATACTCCAATCTGTCGTATAGCGTGTCCTCGTCAATGACAGGCGTTATGTCAGCCGTCCCGGCATGATGTCGTGCCACGCGCCATTTGTCTATGCAGATGTGCTTGGTGGTTATTGCCACCAGTGCTTTAAGGCGTGCCACGTCGTATATCTGCTCGTGCAGGCACCACAGTCTGGCCATCACGTCCTGCGCAATGTCCTCCGCATCGTCCTGCCCATACCCGAATCTGCGGGCGGCAGTCATGGATTTCATGCGCATTTCACAGGCTGTATGTGTAAACTCTTCTTGTGTCATTACATTTATATAACGAACAAACTCCCAAAAATTAAACAAGAAATTGCATTTTTTTTTCAATGATATAGCAGTAGGCACAAATAACTATAAAATGTTACTGATATGCTTTGACAAAATGAAAGCTATCATATTACCTTGTAATAGCTATGCTTTTACAGTGTAATATGATAGCTTTTACCATGTAAAAGCATAGCTATTACGATACCATACGGAATTTAACGTCTGTTAAGAATTTGTGTCACGAAAAACGGGCTTTTACTTACAATTTGTAAGCAAAAGCCAATCTTTTTTTTCGTTAAAATACGAATGTTTCTTTTGTTGTTAGAAATAATTTCGTTACTTTTGCATGAGAATTTGTCTGAAAAGACTTTTTAGGAAAGTATTTATCTCAGGATGGTGACCGTGGGGTCACGCCTTAAAACCGTAACAAAAAGAAATGAAGAAAGTTTTTCTCCTCGCGCTTTGCGCTGCCGCTGCTGTTGCAACGGCCTTCGCCCAGCCTTCCGCACGGATGGCGGGTGGCCTTATGTCTGTGTCTGCGGAAGACTGCAAGAAGATAACGGCAGGCGACGTAACCATGACCATTAATCCACAAGGTGGCGGAAAAATCCTGTCACTGAAATACAAGGACAAGGAAATGATTTCGCAGATGAGGTTTCCGGAGTCGTTCGGCAGCACGTTCTGGACGAGTCCGCAGAAGGAATGGAACTGGCCGCCGGTAAAGGAATTTGACAAACAACCTTACTCTGTAGAGGAGCGTGACGGCCGCCTCGTGATGACCAGTCAGGTGTCGGAGAAACTGAAGTACTGCATACGCAAGGAGTTCGGTACCGATGCGAAGGACGGGGCCATCGTGGTGACATACGTCGTCATCAATGAGAGCGGCGAGACACGACAGGTGGCGCCGTGGGAGATTACGCGCGTGGTGAACGACGGCGGCGTAGTGTTCTTCGACTGTCCTGCCGACAACATCACTCCTGCAGGACAGATGCCGTTCAAGGATGCCTTCGGTGCGGCATGGTATCAGACCGACGTAACCGATGGAAACAGGAAGATTAATGCTGACGGCAAGGGATGGCTGGCATACTGCAATAACGGTCTGCTGCTGATAAAGACTTTCGACGACCTTGATGCTTCGCAGCCAGCTCCGGGCGAGGCAGAGATACAGGTGTATGTAAACAGGGGAAAGACTTTTATTGAGCTTGAGAGCCAGGGTGCCTACACCACGCTGAAACCCGGTGAGGAACTGACCTGGACAGTGCGCTGGTATCTGCTGCCTGCAGACTGTGAGGCTAAGCCATCCGCAGAGCTTCTGCAGAGGGTTAAGGAGTGCTGTCTGAAGAAATAATGGCGTTGCTGCTTACTTCCCCCTGCATGACTTTACAAACTCTGATGGTGTCATGCCATATTCTGCCTTGAAGTTCTCAGAAAAGCGCTTGGGCGAGCTGTAGCCTACGGAATAAGCAATCTCAGACACTTGTTTCTGCGATTGCTCAAGCAGTTGTCTGGCGCGTTTCAGACGAATAGTGCGCATGAAGTCGTGTGGGCTGATGCCCGTGATGCTCATCAGTTTCTTGTAGAGGTTTGCACGCGACATATAAAGGTCGCTGCTCAGTTGCTCCACGCTGTAGTCGCTGTCGGCCATGTGCTGCTCCACAAGGCTGACGGCATGGTTTACGAACTCTTCATCGAGGGAAGTGATGGTGATGTCTGACGGCTTCACCTCTATCTTCTTGCGGAATGCTTCATGGCTTTGTCGCTGCCATTCTATGAACTTGTCGATGCGCAGTCGCAGGTGCTCTATGTTGAACGGCTTGGTGATGTAGTCGTCAGCACCGAGTTTCAGTCCACCGATGATGTCCTGGTCTGTCTGCTTGGCGGTGAGCATTATGACGGGAATGTGTGACCATGCAATGTTTGTCTTTATGCGTCGGCACAGTTCCATGCCGTCGATGCGCGGCATCATGATGTCGGTGACCACGAGTGTCACGTCATTCTTTCCGAGTATGTCGAGAGCCTCCTGACCGTCGCTGGCGGTGAGTATGACATAGCTGTCTTTTGCGTATGTCTGTTGCAGGCTGTCGGCAATGTATGTGCGCAGGTCGTGATTGTCATCAACGACGAGGATGGTCGGGGGAGTGATGGTGGAGGCGTCGGAGGAATCTGAGTTATCGGAGTAGTCGGAATTATCGGAGTTCTCAGAGTTATCGGTGAATTCTGATTTTTCGGAATTGTCTGAGAACTTTGATATTCCTGCGTTCCCCTGGTTGTCAGTCTTCTCTGCTTCTTTCAGTTCTACGGTGAAGACGGTGCCTTGCGGCAGGTTGTCGCTTACGCTTACGGTGCCGCCGTGCATTCTTACGTATTCGTTGACGATGTGCAGTCCTATGCCGCTGCCGGCTTTCGGGTCATCATTGCGTACCTGATAGAATCGCTGGAAGATACGTTCCTTGTCTTCGTCCCTGATGCCGCAACCGGTGTCGGCAACGGCTATCTGCAGCGTCGAGCCTTCGCTGGTGAGTGTTACGCGGATATTGCCGCCGTCGGGAGTGAACTTGAAAGCATTGCTCAGCAGATTATATATTATCTTGCCCAGTTTCTCGGCATCGACGGTGAAGAATACGTGTTCTGCCGACGGTGTGTAGTCAAGTGCGATGTTGCGCTCTGCGGCATAGTCATGGAACGACAGGCAGATGTTTCCCACATACTGCGCCACGTCGATGGACTGCGCTTTCAGTGATTCCGCTCCCACGTCGAGACGGCGGAAGTCCAGGAGCATGTTCACCTGATTATACAACAGCTGCGCATTGCGGAATACCATCTCAAGGCGGTTCTTTAGTGAGGTGATGATGCCATTTCTTTCCGGTTTGTTTCTTTCATCACCCTTTATCTCCTCTATAATGCTTTGCAGTGGACTAATTATCAGTGTCAGCGGTGTGCGTAGGTCATGGCTAATGTTGGTGAAGAAGCGCAGTTTCATCTCTGACAGCTGCACCTGCTGGTCACGTTCCATTACCAGGCGCTGCTCCTCTATGCGGCGGCGGTGACGGCGTTGCACAATCCAGTATCCTGCATACACTGCTATGGCGGCGAGCAGGAAGTACAGTATCTGCATCCACCATGACAGGTAGAAAGGTGGTGCCACATGCAGTTTCACACACAGCACTTCGCCCCACTCACCGCTCTCGTCGGCAGCCTTTACTTCAAGCGTGTATGTGCCGTGGGGCAGTGAGAAGAACTCTATCTTGTTTTTCGTGGTATAGGTCCATTCGTTGGTAAGGCCCTTTACTCTGTAGGCGTAAAGTACACGGCCGTCGCTTGACAGGTCACCGGTGAAGAAATGCAGTGTTATCTGCCTGTCGTCGTATGACAGTTTCAATGGTTGCAGTCCTCCGTCTTCGTCTGTTGTCACGGTAACATTGGCCAAGGTGGAATACTCTTCATTGTTCCTTGTCACCTCTATCAGCCTCAGTACGGGCCGCTGCTTGTTGGCATACATTACTGACGGTGAAATGAGCGTGTAGCCCTCGGCACCACCGAACAGTATGTCGCCGTTTGGCGAACAGGCAGCCGCGAAGGTGTTGAAATAGCTGTTCTGCACTCCTATGCGGTCAGAGAAATTGTGCACCACATAACTGCCGTCTTTCTGTGCCTGTATGCAGGAGATACCATGGTTCGTTGACAGCCACATGTTGCCCTGCTTGTCTTGCACAATGGTTTTCACATAACTGTCGAACAGACCGTTCTGCTCGTTGAAGAAACACAGTTCGTCGCGTTTTATGTCAAGCATGCTGACTCCTGTGGTGTGGGCTATCCATAGGGCATCGCGTTTGTGGTCATAGCATAGTGATACCACTGCCTCGTTGAGCATCTGCTGTGTTCCCTTGCGGTTGCCCAGCATGAACTGTGCCTTTCCTGTGTTTGTGTCAAATGCCCAGATGCCGTTGTATGTTCCCACAAACATGGTATGCCGTCCGTCAAAGGCAAGCGACAGTCCTGCCACATCCTTGCCGTTGCCTTTCAGCATTGTGGTGCGTCCATTTTCCATGTTCAGTTTATACAGTGGCGTAAAGCCTGATACCACCCACAGGTTATGGTGGTTGTCCTCCGCCATCTGCCATGCAGAGTTGCTTGGCAGTGCGCCGTTCTCATGTGTGAGAACCTTGTCAACCGTCGTGCCGCGCATCTTGTATATGCCGCCGCTGTATGTACCCACCCATACTGCACCGTCGTGTCCTTCTATGAACGACGATATGGTGATGTCGGGGAACGGTGCTTTCTGTTCCACACCGTTTTTCGGTTTTACGAACACACCGTGTCCGTCGGTGCCGAGCCACAGGTCGCCGTTCTTGCTGAACAGCATGGTGCTGATGTCGCCCAATGCCTGTCCGCGGTTCTGGAACAGAGTGCTGTGATAGTTGCTTATAGACACACCGTTCTTGAAATGTCCGAGGAAGATGACACCGTTTGCAGATGCTGCGATGCATGTGACATTGTCGGAGGCTATCGACGACAAGTCGCCGCTCACATTCCGCATGTGAGTGGTTGCTCCGCTGGTTTTGTTACATACGAACACGCCGTTGTGGTCTGTGGCCACCCACACGTTTCCCTTACCGTCATCGTAGATGGCGCGGATGGCGTTTGAACCGCCGTCTTTGGGTATTGACAGTTGTGCACCGCCGTAGTGGTAGATGTCTTCATTGACAGTGGAATATACCCATAGCGTGTTTTCCGAATCCACATATACACGCAGCCTGTTGCCTGCCGTACACATGTTCTGCGGCAGTGATATGCGCTGCAGCGTTCCTGTCTTGGCAATGAATCGCCACACATTGTGCTCGTCGCACAAGTACAGTCCTTCTGCACATTCGGTAAAGAGCCATGACTTGCCAGCCAGTGTGAGGCGTGTCTTCCATTGCTGCTGTTTGTGCGAGGCATAGTCGTAGCACAGTATCTGTCTGTCGCTGATGAACCACAGCTTTCCCTCGTCGCCGACGGTGAACTGGTATTTAGCCGGCAGGGTGATGCCGAGTTTCTTGAAATATGCCTTGTGGTCGTATTCGAAGGTTTGCTGCGTCATGTCGTAGCGTACAATCCCGTCGTTGTAAACAATCCAGATGTTGCCGCCACCGTCTTCCATCAGCCGGTCCACGCTTGTTGCCGGGTGCTTGCGTTCTATGTCAAAATAACGGTATGGGCGCACCTCATAGCCGTCATAGCGGTTCAGTCCCATTGACGTGCCTATCCACAGCATGCCGCGGCTGTCCACGAGCATGGTGTTCACGGTACTGCTCGACAGCCCCTGCCTGACATCAAGGGAATGGAAACGGTAATCCTCTGCAAAGGCAGAGAGGTTCAGCAAGGTCAATAGGACTGTTATATATATAGTTTTTTTCATGAATGTGGCAGTTTAGTTGATCAAGGTACAAAGTTAATAACTTTTCCTGAAACGGCAAAATATAAATGAAGAATATAGAATGAAGAATGAAGAATTTTAGTTACTACTTGACGACATACAACCCGCATGGGATTCTATATTCTTCATTCTTCATTTTTCATTATTTCCTTTGTTGTTTAAGAAAAAGTTTGTATCTTTGTACTTATTTGATAACTTGCATAACTTTAATAAAACTTATAATAAAATGAAAAAGATTTTTCTTATTGCCATCATGTCTGTTATGACATGTTTGGTAGCAGTGGCTCAGCAGAAGGGTCCTGTAGTAGTAGAAACAGAAAACTTCTCTGTCAAGGTGCCTAAGGGCTGGATTGTGAAGGAACAGAAATCTGGAAGCATCAGTTCTGTATCGCTGGTTCCAGAGGTTAAGCCAAAGGAATCTACAAACTTCGGTTACGGCATTGACATCTGGTCGTTTGTCAGCCGCACTTACACAGTAGAGAAGATTATCGACGAGGCTTTGAAGAGATACGGCGAGAACGCCGCAGAGAAGAAAGAGGACATCACGTTTGGTTCGAACACTTTCCAGCGTACTTTCTTCGACGAGGGCTTCGGTACGTCGCAGACTCTTGCCTTGCCTCTGAAAGATGTGGGTGCCATTAGCATCGACGTTAGAAGCTATCCGCTTACTGACAAGAACGTGAAGAATATTCTCAAGAGTATTCAGGTGAAGAAATAAAAAACAACCTAAAAACAAATCTGGGCGAGAACCTGCATTATCTGCAAGTTTTCGCCCAGATTTGTTTTTAGCCTCAGTGTACTTTATTCAATCTTAAACACCGCGGCGGTCTTCAGGTCGGCACCACTCTTGGGGTAGGTCACGGCGAGGCCATCGGCGGTCTGCTTCCATTTCAGTTTTCCGGCATAGCCTATGAGCGACACGCGTTTGGGCTTCTCTGTCACGGAGTGTATGGTAACGGTCTGCCCGGCCTCAGGCACGTTCATGCTGATGGCATAGAGACTGCCGTCCTTGCCTACTGTGAAGCGGATGTCCTGTGCATTGAAGGCAAACTCTGCATGGCGCTTGCCCAGTGCACCGCCGGGCAGTGTCTTCAGTTTGCCCTTTACCATCTCGCCCTCGCCGATTACCTTCCATGCCTTGCTGCCGTATATTGCTTCACCGTTGAGGCGCATCCAGTCGCCCACACCCTCCAGCATGCTGACGGCTCCATCCTCGATGCTGCCGTCGGGTCGCAGGCTGATGTTGATGCACACGTTGCCGTCGCGCGCAGCACTCTCTATTATGGCGCGTATCATCATGCCTGAGTCGTAGGTGAAACCGGGTGCATAGAACCAGTCGCCAACGGGCATCTCGCGAATCCATGCCTGCGACGTGTTGATGGTGTCGGGGAAGTTAAATTCGGCGGTGTTGACAGCACCATTGGTGGGGTTTCTGAACTTGATGATGCTGAACGCATCCACCTTGCCGCGACTCTTCAACTGACGGTTGTAGAAGTCGGCCATCACCGCCTGCATGGCGTTACACTTGTAGCCGGTGCCCGTGCCGTCACCGGTGAATGGTCCCTGCACCGTACCGTCGGTATATATGAAGTCAGGGTCATAGTGCGCCGTCACGTCCATCATGCGCAGCGCCCATTGTGTGGCATACCACTTGCAGTAGTCCAGATGACGTGTGAAGATACCGGCCTTTGGCGGTGTCCAACCTGTGTATGCCTGTGCCTGCACGGTCTCATATTCACGCAGGTCGGTGCCGTAGAGCAGGCGTGGGTCATAGCCTTCCCACCACTTTCCCTTGCCGTCTGCCAGCGTCAGCTTACCGTCATATGCGGCATCCCCGAGGGCAGACGATTCCTCTTCTTTCTTGGAGTTAGGGACGGTGTTATCGTTGCAGAATGCCGTCTGCCACCACCACCAGGTATATTCGTGGTGGAAGGTCACACCGTATCTCATGCCGTGCTTGCGGCAGGCATCAGCCCATTCACGCAGCAGGTCGCGCTTCGGTCCCGTATTCATCGAGTTCCACGGCTGGTAGCGTGAGTTCCACAGGTCGAAGTTATCGTGGTGCACACCCTGAATCATCAGGAACCGTGCGCCAGCTTTCTGATACAGTGCCGTAAGATACTCCGGGTCGAGTTTCGTGGGGTTCCATGTACGCAGCACGTCCTTGTAGCCCATCTTCGACGGGTGGCCGTAGCGTTTCAGGTGGTTGTTGTAAGCCTTGTGTCCTTTCTTATACAGGTTGCGGGCGTACCAGTCGCCGCTCTCGCCCGCCGACTGCGGACCGAAGTGTACCCAGATGCCGAACTTTGCATCCCTCAGCCATTGCGGGGTGCCGGGATAGTTTTTCTCTATAGAAGCCCAGTTGGCCTGGAAGGGGCCGTCGGTCAGTGGCAGTTCCAGCTGCACCTCTTCAAAAGTCTTGCTGTCGCCCATCTTCACCGTTCCCACAGGTTCAGGTGCAGGAATCTCAGGTATCGGTGGCAGTACAGCCGGCAGTCCGTCATTCGTTTGTGCGCAGGCTGACAGCGACATGGCCGTCAACAGCAAAGCAAAAACCTTTTTCATTTTTATTTTTTTAAATTCGTTGTCTATTGGGAGTGATAGTGGAGTAGAAGGGGAGTGATAGTGGAGTGATAGTGACAATACGCTTGTAATGTCGCCAGTCTATATCATCAGTCTAATACATATGTCTCTATCACTCCACTATCACTCCCTTATCACTCCCTTATCACTCCCTTATCACTCCCTTATCACTCCCTTATCACTCCCTTATCACTCCCTTATCACTCCCTTATCACTCCTCTTTCACTCCGTTTCTTCTCCCCCATACAGCCTAAAAATACGTTCCATGGGCTGCCATTTCTCATCGCTGCGGGCATCTGGGCTGCAGCCTTGAAACTTCGAGACGAACGCCTCCCACTCTGCCTGCCGTGGCAACGTGGCCAAACGCTGCATGGCCTCGCTCCACCTGAAGTCGGCAGGAGCATCGACAATCATTACCAGCCTGTTGGCTAAAAGGTATATCTCCATCTCAAGGATGCCCACCTCCCTGATACCGTCGCGTATCTCCTTCCAGCTGTACTCCTGAGAGTGCCATTTACGATACTGTGCTATCAGCTCCGGGTCGTCACTGATTTCCAGAAACTGCACATAGCGCTTGATTTTTCCATCTGATATGGTCTGAACATATCCTTCCATAGGATTTTCTTTATTGTGATATTTTGTGAGTGCAAAGATAGTCCTTTTTTATCATACTACGTTGCAAAATATTATAGGATCATAGCACAATATTGATTTGTTTATAAATTTAACAGGAGGGAAATATACTTTTTGGGGGGAGTGAAAGGGGAGTAGAAGGGGAGTGATAGTGGAGTGATAGTGACAATACGCTTGTAATGTCGCTAGTCTATATCGTCAGTCTAATACATATGTCTCTATCACTCCCCTTTCACTCCCCAAAACATCCCTTTCACTCCCCCAAAATAATTGTTCTTTTTCTCCACTGCCAAGAAAACTCATTTTAAGCAGGGGTAAACGAGGTGGGTGGACAAGAAGTCCAGAAAAGGGGTACAATGCAACAGAGGGGCCTTAAAACGCTTTTTCCAATTCACAATGCACTTTTTTCAATTCACAATGCATAATTCACAATGCACAATTGGGCCATGCGGGACAAAAAATGCGTACAATTTGCAATAATTATGCATTATGCATTGTGAATTATGCATTAATAATGTTGTAAAAGCAGCCATATTGCATTGTAATAGCTATCAGATAGCCCAGTAAAACGATAGCTTTTACACTGTAATATGATAGCTTTTACTGCGCATTAAGAAAACTTTACATTTTTAACATTTGCCGAAATGTCCGATTCTTTAAGACTACGAATTTTTTGAGACAACGATTTTTACTAATTAAACGAATTGCCATGCGGAGTACAGCACAAAATAATTCGTATAATTCGTAGTATTTAGACAACGGATTGCACAGATTTGACGGATTACCATGCGGAACACTGCATAGAATAATTCGTTTAATTCGTATAATTCGTAGTTAAAATAAAAATCAAAATTATAATAATTACGGTTAATTACGGTAATTAGTTTCCATTTTAAAAGTAACTAACAATGAAACAATTCAAGTCATATCAATGCTTGAATAGACCACGGATTTTACTCTAAGGATTGAAAGATTTGCAAATAAAGAAAAAAGAATCCCATGCGTACAATTCGCATGGGATTCTTCTTTTCAGCGTTCACTTTTTATACTACGAATTAAGCGAATTATACGAATAGCTCTCGGGATAACATTTTAATCCCTGCAAGCAAAACATTCGTATAATTCGCTTAATTCGTAGTAAGATAATAATCTGTCGTTTACTTCATCCACTGACCAGCAGCTACGCCGGCGAGGATTCCATCCATGGCATTCTGACCTACCACTGCCTTTGCAGAGCGGCCGATGATGGTAGATGAACCACTCTCCTTGCCAAGACCTGCCACGTCGTTGGTGTCCCAAGCAAAGGCTACGATGCCGTTGTTGGTGGCATATTCATTGACACACTGGTAGAACTTCTTCACCGAAGCGTCATGCTTTGCCTGGTCGCCGCCAGTCAGAGTGCGCTGCAAACCTGCATACTCACCTATGATGACAGGATAGCCCTTAGAGGTGAAGGCGGTCTTCAGGTTGCTGAACTGTCCCTGCATGTAAGCCTCGTCGCCCCATGTGGCGTTGTGGTCGGCACCGCTGTTGCCGCTGCCCCAGTAATAGAAAGCCTTGTCGCCAGAAGCATCGAAGGTGCCGCAGAATTGTCCCGGGTCATAGAAGTGTACCTCGACCATGAGTTTGCCAGCTTCCTCAGGCAATGAGCTTGCAGGCATGTAGCTTACGGTAGAAGCGATGTTTACGCTTGGACCCTGCACCACAAGCACGCGGTTGAGGTTGTTGCCGCCGGTTGCGCGTACAGCCTCTACGAAAGCCTGGTTATACTTCAAAAGTATCGGGGTGAGTGCCTCGTGGCGAGAGCTGAAGAGGTTATATTCCTGGAAAGGCTCGTTGAGGCCGGCGAAGATGACGTGCTCGTCATAGCCCTTGAAGGCCTCAGCAATGCGTGTCCACAGGCTCTTCAGTGTGACAATCTTTGCGTTAACCTCATCATCGGTCATGGCGCGGAATGAAGAAGTGCTGCCAGTGAAGCCCTGCACCTCAATCCAACCACCGTCCCAGTGGTCGTTGAGCACTACATAGAGACCATCCTCCACGCAGTAGTCAACGATCTGCTTTACGCGAGCCATCCATGCAGCATCTATCTGTGGGCTTGCCTCGGTGCCGCCGCTGACGTGACCACATATCCATGAGCATGGTATGCGCACTGACTTGAAGCCGGCAGCCTTCACTGCGTCAATAACTTCCTTAGTGGTCTTGGTTGGCTGCCAACCAGTCTCGCAGGCTGTGCCGCCATTGTTATTGAAGAGGTTGCTGGCGTCGCAAGCCTCCAGGGTGTTGCCGAGGTTCCAGCCTGGGTACATCAACTTTGCAATATCAGCTGCAGTTGCGGTAATACTGCTTGTTACACCCTGTTGGTTTATTGTAATTGTTTCTACTACGTCACCATAAGTTAAAGTAACAGATGCAGTACGCTCTACACTAATATTTTCTTCGACATTAAGTTGAATAATGCCATCAGCCATATTGGCACGTGTCTTTTCTAACAATGTTACCCATGAAACATTACTGTTTACAGTACCGTCCACATTTGTTTTCATAGCGACGGTTACAATACCTCCATCAGCATCTACTTCATAAGTGGTTTGTTCTACCAATAGGCCATCTTTGGCAGTTTGTGTAACAGTAAACGTCTTTGTTTGATTGCCTGCAATAACCTTAATCTCTGCTGTACGGTCTGACGTATCAGGATTAGGTTGCGCAGTTAACTTTACAGATGTATTACCTAGCTGTGTGCGTGTACCAGTCTCTACCGTCAGCCATGAAGCTGTTGTTGTTGCTGTAGGCTGTGAACTTGATTGTACAGTTACTTTGGCTGTACCGCCAGTCTTTGATATCAAAGATGGTACATTAACGACCTTTACATCTCCATTATATCCCTCTACTGTATCATCGTCTTTGCTGCAAGCCACCAACGTAAGTGATGTGCAGAAAAACACTACTGCTAAATATAAGAATCTCTTCATAGACTTTCCTTTAACTTGTTTTTCAATTCTTTTTCTGATATATCTCCCCCTATTGATTTACCATTTCTGTCAAAAAGTCGCATTGACGGAATAGTTATGATCTTGTATTTCTCTATCAATGCAGATTGCAAGGTTTTATTATCATATACCGCGGTCCACGGCAATTCTTTCGCCACATTGCGCCATGCATCTGCATCCTCGCTCATACAAACCTGATATATCTGTAATCCCTGAGATGCAAACTGATCATATACTTCACGAAGCAATGCCTGATGAGGACTTTTAACCTTTGGTACTTCATACAGCACATCCATCAACACCACACTACCATGCATCTGCTCTATACTGCGCTCATTACCATTTGCATCCGTCAGCATCACTTCGGTGGTAGAGTCGACAATCTGTTCTGTCAATGCGCCTTTGGCTCCGGATGATGTTTTCTTATCACTACCAGCATTGCATGAACAGAAGAGGCACAACAGTATTAAGTATGTAAGCGGAAAGTAAGTGGCGCACTTACGCCACCCACTCCCCGCATTATGTGTATTATTCATTATTCTTGATATATTCCAAGTATCGTAACTGTAGCGTCAGGATATGACGTATGTATTCCAGGTAAATCAATGTACCAGCAGTTTGCACCTGTAATAGTGCCAGGATAGGTTACAGTATAGACACCATTGCCATTGATTTTCAAAGGCTTAGCGCTATACCAGTTCCAATTGCCATCACATATTTGTGAAGCTACATCGCAGGTGGCATCATCTGTTAAGCCTGCCACTTTGAACGTAACAGAGAGATACTGGTCTGCTTTTATCTGGCTTACATCCATGAATGGGTCATCCGTAGAACCAGAACCATCCCAAGGGTTGTAAGTATCAATACGCAGGTTACCGTTATCCTCGAAGTCTCCTACTAATAGTTTTGAGTTATCAAAGTCAAGCTTCACACCTGGAAAATCCAAGACAATCTTCTTTATGGTAACATTGATATTCTCAGCACCTACCATATCAGACAATCCAATGAGGTCATAATACCAACAGTTCACGCCAGAGCCATTGCCTATAATCTTGAATGAATACTCGCCATCGCCACTGATAGTAATCTTTTCTGTATCAAATGCCCAACTCCAATTACCGTCAGCAAAGCCACCAGAACCTATTGTTGTAGCATCACCTATACCTGTTATCTCAAATACTACAGTGAGTGCCTCGCCAAACTTCAAATCTGAAGGATTAAAGCATGGGTCGTCTGTTGAATTTGAACCATCCCAAGGATTGTAGAAAGCCAAACGATAATTGCCGTTACCCTCAAAATCGCCCTGTTTTAGTTTACTATTATCAAAAGCAAGCTCAGGTGCTGTCTCTGGCTTACGAACTGTACGTACAGACAAACCAAGACTACGTAATGACACACCTACAGTAGCCTCTGAACTTAAATGCAGCGTCTTAACATAGTTATTGTTTACTGTGCTTACTTCACCTGTCCAATAGAAACCCTCTGCAGCAGTCTGTATTACTTCTCCTTCGCGATAACCAGCAAAAGGTAAGAATATTGAGTTACCATTGGCAGCAGTAAAGCGTATGCCACCATCTTCTACCGTCTGTGTAGTTGACGCCAGCAACTCCTGAACCTGTGCCTCCGTTGGCGTTGAACTTTTCTTGTTTGACTCGCCTTCGATGTCTAATCCATTTACGATATCAGCTGCAGTTGCAGAGATATTCTCAGCTGTGTATGCGTTGATATCACTAGAGTAGTTAAGACCTGATTGGTCACCATATCCAATGAAAGCACCTGCTTCGGTTTCGGTCTCAGCACCAATGTTACACTTTGCCCATAGTACAGACAAACCTAAGTCAACATATTCCATCACCTGTGCATCCATTGTGAAGCTCTGCACATTTCCCTTTACTATAGTGCTACCTATCTTTGTATAGGCGGTATAGTAATAAGTCTTGCCAGGTAACAGTCCGCTGACTTCCTTTGAGAAAGAAGCGACCTCGGTCTCCACAGGTATTGTAACATTATTACCTGTAGCATCTTCAGTGTCAGAGACGATGAAGCCACACTCTACATTAGAGAGAATATCATCTGCATCTGCTACCTTACCAAGCAGCGTAACCTTTGTTGCGCTTTTACCTTCTACTTCAAGAGTCCTCACAGTAGAGTTGGTACAAGTAAAACTCTTCGTTGTACCATATTTAGTCACTTTGCCTTGCAATGTAACAAATTGTGCATAGTAATATGTCTTGCCAACAGTGAGTCCCTTAATCTCACTCGTTACCGTACCATTATCATTGATAGTACCATTAACCTTTGTGCCACCTTGTACCCCTGCTTCCGTATCTGCATATACTACACCTACGGTATAAGATGAGGCATTCACCTCCGAAAGGTCTTTCACCGTGCCTGTGGTAACAGCGGAATAGGCTGTTGTGACAGCATCGCCAGTGGTAACTTCTGATATAATATCGCCAACAGCAGGACTATAGTCCGTCTCGTCGCTACACGCTGTGAGGCATAATCCCACAAGCAGTGCTAATGATTTAACAATATACTTTTTCATACGTCTTAATCCATCATTATTGAGTTAATAGTTACAGTCACACCCGTAAGTTTGTGATCTACCATATTCTCGTTAAGGTTGAAACCTGGCAATTGTGACTGAGCATTTTTTGCGTCAATACAGAATACAAGGTTCTCAGTAGCAGGTGACTTTGCGGTAACAGTAACGGTGTATGTACCATCACCCTTGAACTTAAAGTCATTTACTCCAGATTTAAGATCCCACAATTCTGCACCGCTAATCATCACAAATGCATCTACTTCATTATCAAATGTTCCTAAGCCGCTTACTGTGAAGTTGATTACCATCTGTTTCTTAAAGAATACCTCATTAGAATTTACAGGAGGATTATCAGCCGTACCTGAGCCCCAGCAGTTAAATATTTCTATACGGAGGTTTCCATTACCTTCAATGTCACCATAATGTAGCAATGAACTATTACAAGCAACGGCACGTGACTCTTGTCCACCAGCAACAAACTTTGTAATATGGTAAGTAAGGTATTCATAAGCATTTCCTTGTGCATCATACTGCTTTGAACCTATGTATATGTCAGTGATATCACCCGTTAGAGGATCTACATCATAGTTTATAACCTGTAGTTCATTCTTCTTGTTACCAAACTTCAAATCACTGTTAGCTGCAACATTGAACCAAGGAAGTGATGCCCCACTGAATGTCATCTTACCATTATCGTCAAGGCTATAAGTCAAGGTCGTTGCATTGCCAGAAGGGTCTGTCAATTCAAGTGACTTCGTAGAAGAATTAAACTTAAAGATAACGTCAGATAAATCAATTTGTCCATAATCTTCTGCACTACGTCCGATTGCACTACCGTTGAGCGTATTCCATGCTATTGGTTCTGTATCAGCAAACATATATGTTGTTGTTAGCTGATTGAATGGCTCAAAGTAGTCGTTAAATGTGCGATTCAATGTTACATTGTCGCTCCAACAACTCTGACACTGAGCATTATTTGAGAACGTCAGCTTTCCACAGGTATTACACTTATACTGATGTTTCAGATGAATCGTATTATCTACAGTTGGTTGATAGTTATCTGCCCATTCTTTTGTTACGTAGTTGAATACTTCAATCCATTCACCACCCCAACTACCTGGGATACGCGTATATGCAACACGCATATGGTTTTCATCTATTTCCACTATCTGCATATTCTGGCGCCATGTATCTCTACGTTCTGTCCATCCGTCTGGGTGCATCAAATCTGCATCAACAAGGGTCAGAGTGAGCAAATCCTCATTCAAGTTGAAAAGACCTTCCTGAGTCTCGCCTGTATCACCATTATAGTAAGAATAGCCAGCACGTCCTACAAGGTCAAATGTCATAGTACTTGCAAAATTTGCACTCGTATGATTTACGCCTGGATCCCAGTTTGGTACAAACAGTGACTCTCCTGAAGCTATATTATAATACAATTTACGACAGAGGTCAGGGTTATCATCTGGGCTACCATAGGTAAACTCACCTGTACCATAACCATATTGACCATTATCATACACCCACGTTTTAGAGCCACCAGCACCTCCTGCAATGTACTCCCATACTGTGCCAGAAATAAAGTCTGCACAGAAGTCGCTGATAGTAAACTCGACAGGTTCACCAAATACGACTCCGGCACTCGTCTCTACACCAAACTTTACAGTGTATGTTCCCGCAAAAGGCATTTTAAGAGTAACCTCTGGTTCCTGTGAACGTCCCTGCGGATGCTCCCAAAGTACTGTGTATTTAGCCCCCATGAGACTCTTCAGATATATAATGTTCGGATTGTTAGCGTCATGTTCTATTGTGAACGCTACACCCTCTGCAAGGTCATCAGGCGATACCGTCTGACCACCTAGGCTGAACTCGTCGGGCGAGCAGCCTGTCATTATTGCTGATAAAAACAATAATGCAGTGAATATTATATTTTTTGTTTTCATTGTTTCTAATGTTTAGTTCTTACTTCCAACCTTCATTTTGTTTCAGCACGTAGTTAGAACGTGTAATCTGATTGTTTGGTATCTGACAGAGACCTTTCTTTGCCTTAATATTATCAGCAACGATATTGACTGTTGCAGCAACTCCGCCATCCTTTACCTGAGCACTACAAGCGATAGTATTTGCAGCCTTGTCTATTCCCTGACGCAACAAGTCATAGTAACGGATGCCCTCAAATGCGAATTCCAAACGACGCTCTTTCATTATAGCATCTTCCGAAACAGTCACTTCACTATAGTTGCTGTTAATATTGCCATTATCTTCACGGTAAGCACGCTCACGCACCATATTAAAATACAGTTGTGCATCTGGTGCTCCTAATTCTGCAGCCATCAACAATACATCTGCATAACGAAGAATGATAACATCCTGCCACTGCTCAGTCATAGCGTCACCAACAGTTACGCCCCATGCAAATGGTAATGGTGTACAATCGGTAGTTGCCATTGGAGTATATTTCTTAACATAGTAACCTGTATATTGACGTTGGTCGGCTATGCAATCTTCAAAGCCCTCTTTCTGTTCAATACCCTCGCCGACTACATCAATTACTGAAGCTGCCTTGCGTTGATCACCTACACCATAAGCTTTCACCAATTCTGGGTTAACAGTGCAAATACCCCATCCGTAACCATAAGGTGAGCAGTCTATGGCTTGAATACCACGCAAACCAATGTTTACAATCCAACGGTTACCATCATTATTTCCATTGTAATCCTGAGTGTCATTACACTTCATAGAGATTATAAACTCTTTATTACCCTGCCCAGCGAAAGTTGAACTTGCAAGCCAATCCTCATATGAGTAACTTTCCTCAGAACCGACAGTGATTGGTCCGCTTGACGCTGCTGGCCATAGATTCTTAAAGTTCTCTACTAAACCGAATTCACCAGAACCAATTATGTCCAAGCAAGCATCAAGTGCGTCTTGCTTAGTGCATCCTGCAGGTTCTTTACCAAAGCGTCCTTTATAGAATAAATATGCACGAGCAAGTATGCCTTCTGCTCCATATTTCGTTACGTGACCATCGTTTGAAGCTGCGTTAGCCTTTGGATAAGCATCGGCAGGTATATTTTCAATGGCAAACTTCAGATCACGGAATATAAGGTCATAGACCGCATCGGGATCTGCCTGTGGTACATTATCCTGCGTTGCTTTTTCTATAAGTGGTATATTCTCAAACATACGCACCATATCGAAATAACATAATGCTCGCAGCGCATGCGCCTCGCCCAAATATGTACCTTTCTTCGCAGCATTTGTCCACTGTATGTTTTCACCCTTCTCTATGAGTGTATTACAACGGAAAATAGCAGCATAATATGCCTTCCAGTCGTTCTCCCATAGATTAGTGTAAGATGGTGCTTGTGACAAGTCAAACTGGTCTACTACATTATAGTTAGTAGCATCTCCAACACCCGCACCGGCAAAACATTCGTCACTTTGCATTATTGATGACATTACGAGTGGAATACTACCCGTTGATGTTGTCTCGCGCCATCCAGCATAGCAACCTATAAGTGCGCGATAAGCATCACTCTCCGTTTTATAGAAAGTTTCGGAGTTTCCCTCTGTCATACTCTCTACGTCAAGAAAGCTATCAGAACAGCTTGTCATCATCATGGCTACCATTCCGTATGCTATTATATTTAATTTTATTTTCATTGTCTTAGAAATTTTAGAATTTTACATTCAGGCCAAAGAGGAATGTGCGTGGACGTGGATAATAGCCTACGTCAACACCTGATACCCAACTATCAGTTCCATAACCAATTTCTGGATCCATTCCATTATACTTTGTAAATGTGAAGAGGTTCTGTACCTGAAAATACAAACGTAACTGGTTAACGAACTTACATTTTATTATATCAGAAAAATCGTAGCCCACTGTAACATCAGAGATACGCAGATAATCACCATCATGTAGATAGAGATCAGAGAAATCCCAATTTATATTATTTTCTGTCACACGCGGTATCTTGTTTGATGTTCCCTCACCTGTCCAGCGTGAGAGTATCTCTGTTGTATAGTTTGCCTTTGTATTTGCATGATTTCGATAGGTCTGTACAATCTTGTACCCTGCAGCTCCGCTTGCAGTAATAGAGAAGTCTAACTTTTTCCAGTAAAGTGCTATATTAAAGCCAAAGCTAAACTTAGGCATACCATTACCAAGGTCAACTTTATCGTTCTCATCAATCACACCGTCATGGTTTACGTCAATATATTTCACGTCACCAGGCTGTACGTCTTTCTGCTTTATACCGTTACCAGCACTTATCCAGTCTGCAATCTCTTGTTTGTTCTGGAAAATTCCAGCAGTCTTGTATCCCCAAAAATATCCTATCGGATGACCGTTCTGTGCACGATAGAATTCATCTGAGTTGTCATAAAGCATATTGGTCTTACCATGTATTATTCCGTCTTCATTAGGAATGTTGCCAACTTCATTATGATTATATGCTATGTTGGCACCCAAATGATAACGTAAATCTTTGTTGATATGATCGTCCCAAGTCACCGCAAACTCATATCCTCGGTTCTTCACATCACCTCCATTGATATAAGGCGCTCCTGTACCAGCGGTGTCAAGGATAGGTGCAACAACAAGCCAATCTTTTGTTGACTTCCAGTAAAGGTCAAAGTTTACACCTAAACGACTGTCGAGAAAACGTGCGTCTATACCTACGTTTGTCTGTTGTGAGGCTTCCCATGTCACATCGTAGTTTGCCAAACGACTTGGGTATGCTCCCCAGTTTGCAGACTGAGCTGTAGCACCCATGCCTGTGCCAAACTTATAATGTGTGTTGCTTGTGGTGATAGGTGCTAAATACTGATAATTGCTAATATTCTGATTACCCACCTGACCCCAGCTTGCACGCAGTTTCAAATAGTCAAGCCATGACTTTGTATTTTGCATAAATTTCTCATTAGAGATAGTCCATCCAGCACTGAATGATGGGAACCAACCAAAGCGATGTCCGCTGGCAAAACGACTTGAGCCATCAGCACGCAATGTAGCATTGAACATATAAGTCTCTTTATAGTTCCAGCCAAATCGTGCGAAATAACTTACGCTGCGACTCTTATCGTGTGGTGCTCCCGTAGCTGTCAATCCCTCATCTGTAGAACTACCCGTACCATTAGTCACGTACGCATGCATCCAGTCATTATTCTTCAGCATACCATTGGCTGCATACAAACTGGTGCCCTCATAACGATAGCTTTCCATACCTAGTAATGCGTTGAACATGTGATTATCTTTCACTGTCCAGTCATAAGACACCGTGTTTGTCCATGTCATACCCAGGCCGTGTCCCATACTCTGAGTTGCTTGATCCATATTGTCATTATAGGTATAACTTGAGAAATGGTAATATGGCTTATATGTGCGGCTCTCGCTGGTAGAGTAAACAGTACCTAATGTTGACTTGTACTTCAGGTTCTTGATGATTTCCCATTCAAGATAGATATTGCCTGTAAGCGTTACATTACGGTTGTCACTATTATTGTTAACCATCATCAAGCCATAAGGATTACCTTGCTCCTTCCACCATGAATCATTTGTTGTATCGTAATATGGTACACCATATATATTGTTGTCACCATAGATAGGAACAATAGGAGCTGCGGCAAAGGCTCCACGCAGAGAGTTGTTATACTGATCGCCAACACTAACACCGTGATTATTCTTATATACGACACCCAGCTGCTCCCCTATGCGAACTGCCTTGTTTATTTGATGATCGGAGTTAATACGGAAATTATAGCGTTTATAGTCTGATACCTCAGAACCACCTACCACGCCTTCTTGATCCATATATCCAAATGACAGGGCATAAGTAGATTTTTTGCTACCGCCAGTGATACCGAGATTAACGCTACGGGTAAGAGCGTTGTCATGAAGCATCTCGTTCATCCAATCTGAATCGTACATATTACCATTTGCATCATAGTTGGTGGTGTATTTCGTCCAATCAATAGCACCATTACCAGAGTTAAGCGATGCTTCATTCATGATAGCCTTGTACTCGTCACGGTTAAGAAGATCCACCTTACGTCCTACAGACTGCCAACCAATGTAGCCATCAAGATTGATGCGCGTCCTACCTTCGCTACCATGTTTTGTCGTTACGAGTACGACACCGTTGGCTGCCTGTGCACCGTAGATGGCTGCAGACGCAGCATCTTTTAAGATGTCAATGCGTTCGATGTCGGCAGGGTTTACTGTTGAGATGTCACCACCGACTCCATCTATAAGATATAGAGGGTCTGCATTACCTACGGTTCCAAGACCACGTATTACTACCTTCATATCAGAACCGGGTTGTCCTGAGGTAGATGTGATGTTTACGCCAGGTGTTTGTCCTTGTAATGCCTGTAGAGGTGAAGTCGTATTCTTTTTCATGATGTCGTCACCCTTTACCTGTGTGGTTGCACCGGTGACGAGTTTCTTCTTCATGGTGCCGTAGCCCACCACCACGAGTTCGTCGAGCGACTGTGCATCGTCCTGCATGGTGATGCTCATCGTTGATGAAGCCTTGAGGGTCTGTGTCTGGTAGCCCACATAGCTGACAACGAGCGTTGAGCCCGGTGCAGCATTGAGCGAGAAGTTGCCGTCCATGTCGGTCACGGCTCCGCTTTGAGTACCTTTTACTTGAATTGAAACGCCGATGAGCGGTTCACCGTTCTGGTCAGTGACCTTTCCTTGAACCTTACTGCCCTGTGCTTGCACCAACGCTTCCGGCGATGCTGCAAACGACTGGATACATGGCGCACCAGCAGCCAGCATGGTCATTGCCATGCCAGCGTAAAGGGATTTACGCAAAATCCCTCTTTTGCCGTCTGTACGGTAAAGATGATTTTTTAAGTCCATGTTGCTTAGTTTAGTTTTATTTGTTAAGGATTTGTTTTTGCAAAATGCAGGCAGTTGATTTTAACTGCCTGCAAATTTAGTCACTTATTCTAAACTAAGCGTCCTGTTTTGTTTCCGATAAGGTATGTTTTGTTTCCGTTACCCCTTGCGAATGCCCATACGTGCTTCGACGACGTTGATTACATAGTCGCCGAGCTTCTCACACTCGTTAATGAGGTCTATATACATTGAACCTACGGCGTAGCTGTATTTGTGTTCGCCGAGATCGTTGATGTTTTGTTCCTTGAGTTGGTTGCGGAAGTTGTTTATCTCTATCTCTATGTTGAAATTGCGGTTTGCGTTCAGCAGTTCCTTGCGTCCCTTCATCAGCACGTTCATCTGTGTCAGTGCATCGTTGGTCAGTGCGAGCATCTGGTGTATGTGGTTCATCTGCTGTTCGGTGAACTTCTCCTTGCTTGAGTGCAGGCGGTTGATGGTGCGTGCAAGGTTGTAGCATGAGTCGCCGATAGATTCTATCTCGCTTATCTCTCGCATCATGGCACGTATCTTTGCCTTTGTCTCGTCAGAGAGGTGCAGGTCGCTGACCTGGTCAAGATACTTGGCTATCTCTATTTCCATGTTGTCGGAAATCTGCTCGTATTTCTCAATGCGTGAGAAAAGCTTGACGAATGCTGTGTCGTCCTTCTCTTCCAGCAGTTCGCATGACAGACCGTACATCCTTTGCGTACGGTCGGCAAAGTTGCATATCTCTTTCTGTGCCTCAAGCAGCGAGAGCTCCGGCGTGTCCATGATGCCTGACTGGATGAAGTGCAGGCGGAAATCCATTTCCTCCTCTTCGCGTGATTTCAGACTTGTTATCACCTTGCATGCTATTGCCTCTATCTGCGGAATGAACCAGATGAGTATGCAGGTGTTGATGACGTTGAAGGTGGTGTGGAATGTTGCCAGTACGATAGGCAGCAGTTTCGGGTTTGGCACGTCGGGGTTGTAACCCACGAATCCGCATACCGTATCGGTGAACCAGCGGAAGATAAACATTATCCATACCACGCCGAAGATGTTGAAGAACATGTGTGCGAATGCAGCGCGGCGTGCCTGTGTGTTGGCTGTCAGTGCGGCGATGTTCGACGTTACGGTGGTTCCGATGTTCTCACCCATCACCAGTGCTATGCCGAGGTATATCGGCATCACGCCTGTGGCGCATAGTGTCATCGTGATGGCCATGACGGCTGCCGACGACTGTACGCAGACGGTCATCACACCGCCTATCAGGAGGAACAGTAAGTAAGACAGGTAGTTGTCTTCAAACGACTGGAAGAAATTCATCACCGCCGGTACTGCCTCAAGGTGCATGTCGGTTCCTGTGGCTTTCAGTGTGCCGAGGCCGAGCAAAAGGAAACTGACACCGAAGAGGAAATCGCCGAAGATGCGACGTGTCTTGCTGTAAATAAGGAGCAGTCCGACGAAGAATGCGGGCCATACGAAATCCGTGATGTTGAATGAGAATCCCGCTGTCATTATCCATGCGGTCATCGTCGTGCCTATGTTGGCACCCATGATGATGGAGATGGCCTGTGCCAGTGTCAGCAATCCAGCGTTGACAAACGAAACGGTCATCACTGTTGTGGCTGTTGACGACTGCACGGCGGCCGTGACAAAGGCTCCGGTAAACATTCCCGTGAAGCGGTTGGTGGTCATCGCCTGCAGTATGTGGCGCAACTGTGGGCCTGCCATCTTCTGCAGGCTTTCACTCATCGACTTCATGCCGAACATCAACAGGGCTAACGAACCGATGAGCTTGAGTATAATCCAAATGGACATAAAAAATGTATTTATAATAAATTACAAGTGCAAAGGTATAAAAAAATTCTATAATGCACAAATCAATTTGGTTAAAATGCTGATATGATGCAAAATATTTTGCTGTTTGAGGATTTTTATGTAACTTTGTATCTCGCAAGTGATTTGAAATTCGATGAAATAACATAGATATGTCTGAAAACAACAGAAATTCGTTCAGTGGTTCGCTGGGCTTTGTGCTCGCTGCCGCAGGTTCGGCCGTGGGACTGGGCAACATTTGGCGTTTCCCATATCTTGCGGCGCGTGACGGTGGTGGACTTTTTCTCCTTATATATATTATATTGGCAGTGACGTTTGGTTTCACACTGCTCATCACCGAGGTTGCCATAGGTCGCCGCTCACAGCAGGGACCTCTGACGGCGTATAAGTTCTTCAGCCGCAAGTGGGCTTTTCTGGGCTGGCTGTCGTTCATTGTGCCGTATATCATTTATCCATACTACTGCGTCATCGGAGGCTGGGTGCTGAAATATTTCGTAACATACCTGTCGCTGGGAGGGCGTGAGGCCACCAACGACGGATATTTCACCGGCTTCATCACATCGCAGTGGGAACCGTTGGCACTGACGGCCTTCTTTGCCGTGATGTGTTTCTATATTGTATATAAAGGTGTAGAAAAGGGCATAGAGAAATATTCGCGCATCATCATGCCTTCATTGGTGGTGATGGTGCTGTTTATCTGCATATACTCCTTGTTTATCAGCCATACAGACAAAAGTGGAGTGACGCGCACCGGACTGGACGGCATGGCGGTCTATTTCCTGCCGAACTTTGAGGGGCTCACGCTTCACCGCTTCCTTATGATTGCACTCGATGCCATGGGACAGCTTTTCTACTCGCTCTCCATAGCCATGGGCATCATGGTGGCATACGGCTCATACATGAAGAGGTCGGTAAACCTTGGTCAGGCCATCGACCGCATCGAAGTGTTTGACACGCTCATCGCTGTGCTTGCCGGACTGATGATTATACCTGCCGTGTTCGTCTTCATGGGTACGGACGGTATGAAGGCCGGTCCTGGACTGATGTTTATTGCACTGCCGAAGGTGTTCGACTCGCTCGGCGTTTTCGGCATGGTCATAGGCATGGTGTTCTTCCTCATGGTGCTGTTTGCAGCGTTGACCAGTGCGGTGTCCATACTTGAAGCCATCGTGGCGAGTGTGATGGACAAATTCAACTGGAGCCGCAAGAAGTCGGTCCTCATCATGGCTTCTACAGGTTTTGTGTGGTCGGTGATAGTGTGTCTGGGATACAACGTGTTCTATTTCGACTATACCCTGCCCAATGGTGCGGTGGGTCAGATACTCGATATCTTCGATTATGTCAGCAACAACATCCTCATGCCAGTGCTCGCTATCTGCACTTGCATCCTCATAGGATGGGTGGTGAAGCCAGACCTGCTGGTGGGCGAGATGCGTATGAACGGATACCGCTTCCGCCGTAAGAAGATGTATATTGTAATGCTGAAGTACGTGGTGCCGATACTGCTGACGGTGCTGCTGCTCACCGCTTTTGTAAGGTTCTGAAGACAGCATTTTAACACTTAAACTGGCGATTCCTTGCGATATTTGTCACCAAACTTTATTTTGGTCTCAAATATCGCAAGGAATTTTCGTTTTAGATAACTATCTGAATGTCAGGATGTAAAATTGCGTATTGTTTCGATAATTTTCCTTTTGAAATGTAAAAGCTATGCTTTTACATTGTAATATGATAGCTTTTACACTGTAAAGGCATGTTTTTTACAGTGTAAAAAGGTGTGTTTTGGAATGTAAAAAGGCATCTTTTAGAGAATTTGAGAGAACGAAACAAAAAATCGTTGTACTGTTTTTCGGACAGTTTGGTATAAATTCCGAACAATTTTCTCTATTTTGCACTTTTGAACCATGCTTCATTTGTTCGCAAATGTTTAACATTTTGACAAAATGAAAGAAATATGTCAAGAAAAGTGACAAAAGTTTTTGTAATTCAAAGATTTTTGAGTAATTTTGCACTCGAAAATTAAAAAAAACGAAAAATAAGAATTGTATTATGGGAAAACTATCCAGCAGACTTAACAGACTGGCACCCTCAGCCACCCTCGCAATGTCGCAGAAGAGCAGCGAGATGAAGGCGCAGGGTATTGACGTGATAAACCTCAGCGTGGGTGAACCAGATTTCAACACGCCTGACCACATCAAAACATCTGCCAAGCAGGCCATCGACGACAACTGGTCACGCTATTCACCAGTGCCGGGCTATGCAGACCTCCGCGAGGCAGTGGTGGCAAAACTGAAAAACGAGAATGGTCTTGACTACAAGACAAGCGAGATACTCGTCAGCAACGGTGCAAAGCAGGCTGTCTGCAACGCCATCATGGCACTTGTTGACGACGGCGAAGAGGTAATCGTGCCTACACCATACTGGGTGTCATACCCACAGATGGTGCTCCTCGCAGGTGGCACACCAGTGCACATTCCAGCAGGCTTCGACCAGAACTTCAAGATTACACCGGAGCAGCTTGAGGCAGCAATCACTCCTAAGACACGCATGCTGATTCTCTGCTCACCAAGCAACCCAACAGGTTCCGTATATACTAAGGAAGAACTGAAAGGTTTGGCAGAAGTGATTCTGAAGCACCCTGATATGTATGTACTCGCCGACGAGATATATGAGCATATCAACTATGTGGGCAAGCACGAGTCAATAGCACAGTTCCCTGGCATGAAGGAGCAGTCTATTATTATAAATGGTGTCAGCAAGGCTTACGCCATGACTGGCTGGCGCATAGGCTACATGGCTGCACCTGAATGGATTGTCAAGGGCTGTAACAAGTTGCAGGGACAGTACACCTCAGGTCCATGCTCTGTATCACAGAAGGCTGCTACTGTGGCATACACCGCTTCGCAGGAGTGCGTGGAGGAGATGCGCAAGGCATTTGAGCGTCGCCGTGACCTCATCGTGTCACTCGTGAAGGAAATACCGGGACTTGAAGTCAACGTGCCTGATGGAGCGTTCTATGTGTTCCCGAAGTGCAAGAGCTACCTCGGCAAGACCGACGGTGAGCGTGTCATCAAGGATACCAACGACTTCGCAATGTACCTGCTTGAGGTAGGACATGTGGCAACCGTGGGCGGTGATGCCTTTGGAGACCCAGAGTGTTTCCGCATGAGCTATGCCACAAGCGACGACAACATCCGTGAGGCTATGCGTCGCATCAAGGAGTGTTGCGCAAAGTTGAAGTAAATTTATAGTTACTATAGTAATTATAGTACCTATAGTTCCTATAGAAAATAGAAAATAAATACCAAAATAAAAGGGAGACTTGCAAAAGCCTCCCTTTTTGCTATGAAAAATAGTGCAATATCGAGGACGAAGAGAAAAAAAACGATTTTTTTTTGTTAAAAGTATTAAAATCATTCGTTAATTCAGTGAAAAATGTTACCTTTGTATTTGGAAAACAAATCTAACAACTAATACATGATGTTTAATACACATTGAAAAGCCTTAAACCACCCCGATGATTAAACGAAAAACAACTTTTTTAATCTAAGAAAGTGAAAAACTACGCTTTAAAGCTATATATTAACAAATTCATTAATTAATAATTAAAAAACTAAACAAAAACTATGGCAACTACAAAATCAGCCGACGCCAAGAAGTCACAGGGCTTCCAGGGCGTAAGACATGCAATTATTATCATTATCTTTGCATTCGCAGTTGGTATCTGCTTCTACTTGTTCTTCCTGGGTAACCCAGCTAACTTCGCTAACAACGATCCAGAAGGTCATCCTCTGAACATGCTCGGCACCGTGTATAAAGGTGGTTGGGTTGTGCCTATCATCCTCGGCCTGCTCTGCACCGTTATCGCAATGTCAGTAGAGCGTATCATTGCTATCTCTGCTTGCTCAGGTAAGGGTAATGTGACTAAGTTCACTGAGAACGTGAAGAAGGCTCTCAAGAACGGCGACATCGACAAGGCAGAAGAGCTCTGCAACAAGCAGCGCGGTTCTGTTGCTAACGTGGTTCTCGCTGACCTGAAGTCTTATCGTGAGATGGAGACCGCTCCTATCAAACTGAAGGAGAAGGTTGCTACCATCCAGAATGCACACGAGGAGGCTACTGCTCTCGAGATGCCTACAATGACAATGAACCTGCCTATCATCGCTACAATCGTAACACTGGGTACTCTTACCGCTCTGTTCGGTACCGTGCTTGGTATGATACGTTCATTCGCCGCTCTTGCTGCTGGTGGTGGCGCTGACTCTATGGCACTGTCAACCGGTATCTCTGAGGCCCTCGTTAACACGGCTTCTGGTATCGCAACATCTTGGGTGTCTGTTGTGGCTTACAACTACTTCACCAACAAGATCGACAAGCTCACATTCGCAATGGACGAGATTGGTTACACCATCGCACACACCTACGAAGACAAGCACCCAGAAGCTTAATCTTTTACTAACCCTTTAAAATTTTATTCAGAATATGGGTAAGTTAAAAGTTAAGAAAAGCGACGTCTGGATTGACATGACCCCTATGTC
>JAEEHW010000117.1 GCA_016281055.1 Prevotella sp. | reverse complement strand
GGTAAACATCAGCGTCGGGTCATCCTTAACTACCATTGGTGCCGATGGCACGATGAGGTGTTCCTTGCTTTCAAAGAATTTCTTGAAAGACTCGCGTATTTCTTTTGCTGTCATGGTGACTTCGCAAGTTATTAATTATGAGTTATGAGTTATATTTACGTTTAAGTGTGCAAAGTTAAGAAAAAAAAATGAAACTGCCAAATTTTTCATCACTTTGCGGGTCTCATAACCACTTTCAGCTTATTGTCATATTTCAGAATGTTGTCGCGCAGGAATGCAGAAACCTCCTCAGGGGTGACTTCACTGACTATCTTCTTGTAGTCAGTGCATACGTCCAGCCCATAAATGTACCATGTCTCGATTATTCCCTGCCATGTATTGTTTCGCCTTGCGTTGATGTCTGCCTGTTTCAGCAGGTTGGCGCGTACCTTCTCTACCATGTCAGTGTCAGCCTGGCGCACCATGTCGGCAACACATTTGTCTATCAGCAGCAGTGCTGTATCCACTTTCTCTGGTGTAGATATAGGGGCACCTATTCTAAGCAGTGCGAACGATTTTTCCGGTTCTGTGTCCAAATATGCCGACGCACCTATGTTGTATGCCGCACCTGCATCCTCGCGAACCTCTTTCAGCAGTTGCATCTGCAATACCTCACCTGCAAACGATGCCAGTATGCGGTTGCGCAGTGTGTGTGCTGCTTCTCCTTTGAAATATAAGGCTACATACGGTTTAGGCGTTTCCATCTTGCGGTCAAAGTCGCATTGGATATCTCCGCTGAACAGTGTGCGCATGTCGGCAGTGTTCTTCTTGCCATTCTTCTTGGATGGCAGTGCACCGATGTACTGGCACACGAGACGTTGCATCTCGGCCTCTTCGAAATTGCCTATTATGGTGAACACGTAGTCACTTACATCAGAGAATTGTTCACGCGTTATTTCCAGACAGCGGTCTGCCGAAATGTTCTTCAGGTCAGACACCTGCAACTGTTTGAATCTTTCGTTGTCGCATGTCAGGTATTTCGTTAAAGAATCAGAAATTGCAGTTTCTGGCTGCAGGTCACGGTTTTTCAGTACCGTCTCCAGAGTGTTCATCAGTGTGGCGTATGTTTTCTCGTCCTTCTGTGGTGCGGTGAAGGTGAGATAGAGCAGTTGCATCAATGTTTCAGCATCTTTCGGCGTGGTGTTTCCGTTCACGTTGTTATAACGATTGCCCAGTCCGATGCTCAGTCTGCACTGCTTGCCGGCGAGAGCCTTCTGCAATTCGCTGTTGCTGAAATTACCCATGCCATACGTTGAAACCACATTCTCAAAGATTTTGAGGTTGCTGTAGTCGGCTGCCCCATACTGCCAGCTGCCGCCCGGAGCCCATCCTTGCAGTATTATCTCATCATCCTTGAAATCAGTCTTTTTCAGACATACGCGGGCACCGTTAGACAGTGTCAGTTCTGTATATCCGAAAGTGTCGTTTTTCTTTTCCTTGACAACCTTGCCTGCCTTTGGCATTTCGGCTATCAACGGTTCGTCCTTGGCATTGTCCACCCATGCTTCAACCTTCTCAGCTCGTGCATCGGCGATGACCTTCTTTGCGTCGGCTTCCGTAAGATATTGTGCACCGTCTTTTTCCTGTGCAAAGCAGATGAGGACAAGGTTCTTGTCTTCGTCTATCGAAACAGCCTGTGCACACATCTGGTTTATAGCTTCAAGTGGTATCATCTGTGAGATGGTCTGCCACTGTTTGTAGTCGGTATCGGCATCCGGCATGGCATTGCCGTTCAGGTAATTTGCCAGACACGCTCCATAGAACTCGTCGTTCTTGCGCTTGTTACGGTTAGAGTATGCCTTTTCTTTCTGTGACATGATATTCTCTTTTGCCCTCAGAAACTCACCGGCGGTGAAACCATACGCCTTGATTCTGCGCAGTTCTCTGACAGCGGCTGCAAGGGCTTCTTTCTCTTTTCCTTCCTTGGGTACGCACTCCACTGTCATGGCATCTTTCATCGTGGTGACACCGATGTATGGAGCGTAGTTCATCACCAGTTGAAGGAACGGACAGTCGGGCTCTCTCACCAGTTCGTTCATACGCTCATTGAACATAGAGCATGTCATGCTGGTCATGTAGTTAAACAGATAAGCAAACTGTGTATTGCGCATCTCGCGAGGCATTGGGTCGCTCTTCATGTCCAGTTCCAGCATGGTGTATTGCATCTCCTTGTCCTTGTCGATGATGCATATCATGTTGTCGTTGTCGGGCACCGCCACGGGTTCTACGTGGGCAGCGTTGTCGTGCGCCTTGATGCCTCCGAACAACTCTTTTATTGTCTTTTCCGTATGGTCAACGTCTATGTCGCCTATCACTATGATGGCCTGATGCTCGGGATGGTACCATTTCTCATAATACGCCCTCAGCGTCTGTGGTTGAAACGAATCCACCACAGCCATCAGTCCTATAGGCAGGCGCTCTCCGTACTTGCTTCCAGGAAAAAGCTGAGGCAGGTTCCTTTCCACCAGGCGTTGTATGGCATTGTTGCGCATGGCCCATTCACCGTGTATCACGCCGCGCTCCTTGTCAATTTCCTCTGGCAACAGCGACAGTCCGTTAGACCAGTCGCTGAGAATCAGCAGACAGGAGTCAAGGGCCGTCTGTCTCTGTGTAGGCACATTGCATATTCTGTACACGGTCTGCTCTATGCTTGTGTATGCGTTCAGGTCCTTGCCGAAAGCCACGCCGAGGCCGCGCGTAAAGTCTATTATACCGTTACCGTTGAAATGACGCGAACCATTGAACGCCATGTGCTCAAGGAAGTGCGCCAGTCCGCGCTGCGAGTCATCCTCCTGCAGCGAACCCACACGTTGTGCAATGTAGAAGTCAGCCACATGCTCAGGCTTCTCATTGTGGCGCAGGTAATACGTCAGTCCATTGTCGAGTTTTCCCACGCGTGTCTCCGTGTCGTTGGGAATGGTAGGGAACTGTGGCATCATCTGCGCATGCAGATTGCCCAAAAACAAAAGGAATGCTGAGATTAAAAGGGAAATTCTTTTCATTGTTTGTATTTGATGTTCTTGTTTGGTTACTGTAAATACGGTTGCAAAGGTAAACATAAATTCCCTAACACGCAAACTTTTTAGTTTTTTTTGTACACATCGTTAAGTGACGTTATGTGTGCTGTAATCATTAATCTTTGGTTGACAGCGAAAAAAGAAGGTGTGTTTCTTTGTCGTTTCAGATATTTTATGTAAATTTGCAGTCGTGCAACAATAAACTAAACAATAGTTACTATGAAATATGCTGATTACATACACGAAATAGAGATAGAATCGCTGTGGAGTGGCAGAAAGCACATACGCTGGACGCTCGACCGACACGTCAACATTCTTTCGGGAGTGAACGGCGTGGGCAAGAGCACTATTTTGAACAAGGTGGTGTCGCCTCTGCTGGCGTCTAAGGGCAAGGTGGATTATGAGAACGGCGTGAAACTGCTGCTGTCGCCCGATGATGCCGATGCCGTGCGTTTCGACGTGATACGTTCTTTCGACCGTCCGCTGATAAACCATGAGATGACGGCGCGGCTTGATTTCAAGATAGTCACCGAACTCGATCTGCAGCTTTTCAATCTTCAGCGCCGATACCTCGACTATCAGGTGAACCTCGGCAACCGCATCATACAGGTGCTGCAGAGTGGGGGGGCAGATGCCGCAGCAAAAGCACAGGATATGTCGGCTGGCAAACAGTTGTTCTATGACATAGTGGATTCTCTGTTTGCCGACACCAGCAAACACATCATACGCACCGAGAACGAGATACGTTTCGACCAGATGGGAGAAATGCTCACGCCATATCAGCTGTCAAGCGGAGAAAAGCAGATTCTTGTCATACTGCTGACAGTGCTGGTGGAAGACCAGCAACCCTACGTGCTGTTTATGGACGAACCGGAGATAAGTCTGCATATAGAATGGCAGAAGGTGCTGATAAACAATATCTTCAAACTGAATCCTAATGTACAGGTGATACTCACCACTCATTCGCCAGCCGTCATCATGGACGGGTGGACAGACTGCATAACCGAGGTTAGCGAAATAACAATATAGTGCATAATTCATAATGCATAATTCATAATTCATTCATAATGCACAATTACGCATTAAACAAATATATCACTTCCGATTATATCAATGCTGCCAACAAACTGCAGGGTAAGACGGCACGCCGCCGCATCGTGGCTTATGTGGAGAGCTACGACGATGTGTTGTTCTGGCGTATGGTGCTGTCGCAGTTTGAGAATGAGAAACTGTATTTCGAGGTAATGCTGCCAACGCGCAACAACCTGAATAAAGGCAAGAAACAGGCACTGCTGGCATTGATGAGGCAAGGAGCGGGCCGTGACATGATTGCCTGTGTGGATGCCGACTACGACTATCTGATACAAGGCTACACACCGCAGTCAGAGTTCATGCTCAAGAACCCATACGTTGCCCATACCTATGTCTATGCCATAGAAAATTATCAGTGCTACGCACCGTCGTTGCATAATGTCTGTGTCATGGCAACGCTGAACGACCATGTGATGTTCGATTTCGTGGAGTTCCTTACCGAATACAGCCGCGCCATCTTCCCCCTGTTCATCTGGAGCGTGATGCTCTACCGTCGTAATGAATACTGCAATTTCTCCTTGACCGACTTTAACACTGTCGTCACCCTCAAGCGTATGCGCATGGAACAGATGGGCGAGGCCGTGGGCAAGGTACGTCATAAGGCCTATGTGAAGGTCAAGGAACTGCAGCGCAAGATGCCGGGAATGAAGGAGGAATATCTCAAGACAAAGGACAGCCTGATTTCACTCGGCGTGACACCAGAAAACGCATACCTGTATGTGCAGGGACACCACCTCTTCGACAATGTGGTGGCACCTACAGTAGATACGGTATGCACCGAACTGCGCCGTGAGCGTGAACGAGAGATAAAGACAAAGGCAAACCATGCCCTGCAGATGCAAAACGAACTCTCTGCCTACACCAGGGCACAGAGTGACATTACCTCTATGCTGAAGAAAAACCAAGGTTACACCCAGTGCGAGCCATACAAACGTATGATTGCTGACATTGAAAGAATAATAAAGAACTGAGGTTTAGTCAAAGGTGAGAGGTGGGTTGACATAGCCTTGAAAGACGAAATTATCTGAAAATAAACATTTTTTTCAGATAATTTGTGAGAAAAGAAAATTATTCGTATCTTTGTAGATTAATAACATTTCGCCGATATGTGCGCGTTGTCTAATGCAAACACGGTAGAAGAAGATGCTTCAAGCTCTGGGCTTGCCCCCATTGCCTTCCCCGAAGCGACAAATAGTCGCTCAGGGGTGTCGGTAGAGTATGTCCATGACCCAACAGGAAATAAGAAATGGTATCTCTTTCGTGCTATCTATGGTCGCGAGAATATGGCAGCAGATATACTCACCGCCGCTGGTATCTATACCTACATACCTAAACGTTTGGAGATGTCTGTGGTAGGCGGACAGAAAAAGAAAGTGTTGCGCAACCTTATGCCCAGCCTCCTCTTTGCATACATGACACGTGCAGAAGCCGATACCTGCACCCGTGACATTCCCTTCCTCACATTTTATTACGACCATTTTCACACAGAAAACGGAAAGAATCCTCCCCTTGTCATTCCTGCAAATCAGATGCACAACCTTGTCCTCGCTACGCAGTCGCACAACGAGAACATAATGTTGTTGCACGAAGGTGCCTACACCTTCAAAAGTGACGAAGAAGTGGAAGTCATGGGGGGCGCGTTCCAAGGAGTGCGCGGCCGTGTCATACGAGCAGGCCGTCAGCAGCGCATTATGATAACCCTCACAGGTCTGGGCTCCATAGCCACTGCCTATGTCCCCACGGCATTCCTACGTCCAGTCTGTCAGAAATCAATATAAATCGAACACTAATCACACTAATCCTCACGAATATTAGTGAAAAATTTATTCGTGTCCATTCGAGCAATTTATGTTCGTATGGGATATATAGTTAAGTAAGTCTATATGGAGTGGAAACTCATGAAGTGAATCAGGCGGTAAAGAATAATCTGGATAAGTTCCCTGTGCACTATATGTTTGAGCTGACAACCGACTAACTACGGGATTTGCGGTCGAAAATTTCGACCACAAAAGTGTCACCCAGCAACCGCAAGTAAATCGCAATTACACATCATACATTTTCCCTTTTTCTGTCAGACGTCAACAATAAATAGTAAACTTTCAACTGTAAACTATCAACCGCAAACTACAAATAGTAACGTGTCAGATAATTCAGTAAATAACAAGAGAATAGCAAAAAAAATAAAGGCATGGCATAATAATATTCGGATTATTGGCTAATTAATTTTGTTGTGATTTATTAAACTCGCCTTGATTTAAAACTTAAAAAGGAAACTACAATGAAATATTCTAGGAAAGAAATAGATAGAGCAGGAAAGGTGATTGTATCTTCCTCTCCTGGTGTGTTTGATCTGGCAGAAGCTATTGTAAAAATAGATGATTGGAGAAAATTACATTTACCTGTTATAGAAGGACTTTCTGCCAAAATTTCAGATCTACTTTCAAAAGAAGGCGTGCCCGTATCTTTCTCTTCACAGAGATTGAAAAGAATGAAATCCATAAAGGAAAAACTTGTTCGCACACCCAATATGGGTTTAGGAGGAGTACAAGATATAGGAGGGGGACGTTTTGTCTTTGAGGACATGCAGTCATTACTTAAAGCCAAGGAATGTATAGTAAAGGCAACCTTTGATAATTACACACTTGATCATGAGTTGTACGATTATATAAACAAGCCAAAGGATAGTGGGTATAGAAGTATACATTTCGTATATAAGTATTCAGACGTTAACTCGGAATCGGATGGAATGCGTGTAGAGATACAGATTAGAACCAAACTTCAGCATGATTGGGCTACAGCAGTAGAGACTGCAGAACTTATATCAAACTCATCGCTAAAAGCAAGCCAGGGAGATCAATCATGGCTTGATTTCTTTAAACTTGTTAGTGCAATATTTTCGTTGAGAGAGAATCAGCCTGTAAATGAACTTTATAGAGATATGACAGAAGAAGATTATTGTCGTAATTTCTATGAAACAAATAACAAGTATAAGTTCGTAGATAATCTTAAGGCATTAGTTGGTGCAGTAGACTTCTATGAAAAAAAATCCTTTAATGGAGGATATGTTCTGGTTGTCATAGACTATGTAAAGAAAAGAATAGATATACGTCATTTTAACCCACAAGATACAGATAAGGCAAATGAACAGTATGCACAAATAGAAAAAAGTATTGATAAAGAGGCAGAAGCTGTTGTTCTTGTATCAGTTTCAGACATGAAAGAACTGAGAGAGGCATATTCTAGCTATTTCCTCAATGCTGGTGAGTTCATAGCCGAGTTATCAAATTTTCAAGAGAATTGTAAATTGAAAGGGTATATTAGTTAAACATTAATTTGTAGTGTATTTTTAAACGTTAATCTGACTGCACTAGTTGCCATAAAGTGATACAGTACGATACTACTAGTCAAAACAAATCACAATAATGGTTACAATGAACAAACAAGAAAACCTTGCTGTAAATTTCACTGAGATGCTGGCGAAGCAGAATGCAACACCAGAGGAGAAGAAAATACAGGCACTCATTAAAACTGCACTGTATAGCGACAATATCATTACGTTTATTAACGAGGTGTCTAAGACCTTTAATGGTTGTGGCAAAGTGAAGGTTAATACCGTCAAAGGAGTGACAGAATACTTCAAAGCTAATAGTGAAGTTCAAATACGAAATAAAGAAATAACTGATGAGGAAAAAGAGCGTCTAATCAGAGAGGCTTCTAATCGTATAACGGGAGGTGAAGTATGGGTTCTCGGCACACTTGCACATTTGGGATATTTAGTAGAATAAGCATGAAAAATCGTTGACTCTAGCTATAGAACAGAGACCTGTCCCCTTGTTCCCGTGCTTTTCAGCAGCTGCCTGAAGAAACAAAAAAATCAGTCTTAATAGAATTGAAAGATAGAAAAGCCTCACTCCGCCAATTAGAGAGGTTGACAGGAATAAGCATGGGCAGAATCTATCGCCTCAAGCCGTGAAACAGGTACCTGTTCCCCTGTTCTTTGGAATGCTAATAAAGAAACATGACACTTATGAATTACGGATCAACAACTTATATTTATGGAACTTCGAAACTCGCTTTGAAGTATAGGGACGATAAGTTGAATGAACTTATTGGAGAGTATATTAATAAAAACCAGGAGTTTTCTTTTAGTCAGCTGTGTAATTATGTGCTATCAGAAGCAGATAAACATAATATGCTTGATAAAGAACCAAACACTTCATACAGCCAGATACTCTTAACACATCATGATGTGGTAAGAATCTGCAAGATTTTGTGGGAGCGTATTTGGTCAAAGGAAGTTATGATACTTTTTAATACCCCTCAAGATTATATTCATAGAAATGAGGAAACCTATTTTATAGTAAGCAAGTAATATGGCAAATTTCACAGAAGAGATTATTAATTATGTATGGGAAAAGGCAGAAAAGGTAGCCAATAATGATCCCAATATTTGGCGTAAGGACTTTGCAGGAGCATGGATACGTCGAGACCAATACGGTAAGACCTCTAATTACGGTTGGGAGATAGACCACCTACGTCCCGTTTCTCAGGGAGGAACAGATGCTATAGGCAACCTTTTACCCATGCATTGGGAAAATAATCGCCGCAAGGCAGATAATTACCCATCTTTCTTTTCGGAAGTGACAGCACTTGGTGTTAACAATGTTAAGATCTCAAAGTCATGGAAGGTAGGATAATAGAAACCAACGAAAAGCCCAAGAAGGAATCGTGGGAGAAAAACCTTAGCAACCTTGAATGGAGTGCCTTGGGGTTGTTTATAATATTCTTCCTACTTTATTTTTCAAAGGGCATATTCTCCTTTTTGGGTATAAAGTTAAATCATATAGTCTTGCTTCATGATACATGGGGCGTTTTTGGAGATTTTATTGGCGGTGTACTGGGAACATTCATAGCCTACATAAGTGTCAGACTTTTAGTAAAAACCTTACATCATCAGATCTCTGCGAACAAAGAAACGTCAAAAATCAACAAGGAGACGGCGACCGTATATAAATTGCAGCAATTTAATGAACAATTTAAGATACTGTTTAATCTTTATCAGGATGCTATACATGCGTACAAGGCATCCGACTTGAGAAACGGGGATGATCTTTCTGTGATAGTAGAACAGTTGAAAACGCATGGTAATACATTTGTTAAAAATGAAGACTACGCAAAACGCCAACAGGTAGCATTAGACATATTTAAGGACTTTTATGTGTCTTATCATAATGTGGCATCAGTCCATTTCCGCTTGTTGTATCGTATTTTTCAACTTATAGATGATGCTGATATCCCGGAAAGGAACAAGACAGATATTGCGAAAATTATGAGGTGCCAGTTATCTACCGATGAGATACTATTGTTACGCTATAATGCGATAGCATCGTATGGTGAAAAAATGCGTATATATATCAATAGATATAACCTACTCAAACATCTTCCGCTTTTTAGTTTGTTAGAGCTGTCATATTTGAGCACAAAATTAACAGATGTTCAACGACATAGTATAAATACAGAGGTAATAAAGTGGCGTAAGCAGACAAAAGAACTATTGCTAAAGAAGAAGCAGAATGCAGAGAGTATTAATGAAGAGTATTCGGAAAAGTACGTTATAAAGATGACGGTGTCCTCAGATAATAGTCTTTTCAAATTGGAATTGACAAAAAAAGCTCGTAAAAAATATGAGGCAACCGACACCAATATAAGTAAGGCTTTCGACATGTTTACAAATGATGAATTAAAATGCCTGTTGCTTGATTTTGTATCAGAGATGTTTCTTTATTCCAATTTTTCGATATACAATACCCCAATTGATCTCAAAATATCCCCCGAAATAACAGAGAAAAAGGAAGGTAAGAAGACAATTATAAGTGTAGAGGTGTTGAAAGATAATAAACTACCAATCATATGCAGTCAACGTCAGATGGAAACACCATCAGAAGATGTTGGATAATAAATAAACAACAATTAAGAGAATATGAGAAGTTTATCAAGTTTATTGGAAGAGAAATATACTATCAATTTCCTGAGTGTAGGTGATGCTGATGCCATTGTTATTGGATATCAAGAGGATAAAGAATCACCACTTAGAATTGCACTTATTGATGCAGGAAATGAAGGAGATGCCAAGACCATCAAAGATTTTATATGGAACAAATATAAAACCCGTCGTGTAGATTTGGCCGTATGCACTCATCCAGACCGCGACCATAAGGGAGGATTCTTTGAACTTATGGAAGACCCTGATATGGAATTCGGTGAGTTTTGGTGTGCTGATCCTTATTCTGTATTAGAAGATGACGATTATGAGGAGAACATGACTGAAGACGACAGATTGGCAACTTGTAGAATTATATATAACCATCCCACTGATAGCACTAAAAATCTTATAGATATAGCAGAAAAGAAATGCACCAATTGCTTTCATGTTGAAGAAGGTGATGAATCAGAGATAATGCCAATTCGAGTAATTGGACCATCGCAGAGTTATTATCATTCAGCTGCTATCAATTTGCTTAATGAATTTGTAGAACTCCCCGTTGAAGCAGATATGGGCGAGTATGAAGATGCTGCAGAAGTTCCAGATGATGAAAATAACAGTAGGATAAATGACACTAAGGATGAAAGTAACACTAATAAGTGCTCACTTATACTATTGTTTACACCGAACTCATCAAGTAGGTATCTGCTATGTGGGGATGCTGCTGCATCTTCTCTGCAAGAGTTAGTAGATAGCTATGGAACAGAAGTTAAAGGTTGCAGGTTAAAGGTACCTCATCATGGGAGTATCAAGAACCTAACGACACGAATTATTGACGAGTTGACACCCATTGCTTCAATAATTAGCTGTGCAGGGAATAGACATCACCCTAATGGGTCAATTGTAGAATATCTACGTAAGTATGGAAATGTCTATACAACAAGTTTTAACCATAATTATGGAGTAACAAATATGCTAACAGGGACTCGCGTAAAGCCTTTCCGAGAAAAGAAAGTTAAAAAAACTGATTATTAAGAGGAAGAAAGGGTTATGAGAATATTTGGATTATACGGCCATGCTAATTGTGGCAAGTCTGCCACATTGAATATTCTGAAGGAGTTGCTACGGGCAGCAGAAAAGTCTATTTCTTCCAAGCCACATCCCGATAGCGACACACCTGAGACTTTCGAGCATAAAGGACAAATAGTATGTGTTGCCCCTGGTGGTGATACAAGAGGAATTGTGGAAGCCAATTGTCGCTACTTCAAGGCTAAGAACTGCGATGTGGCCATTTCTGCCACCCGCACACGATGGGGGTCTGCAGATGCGCTTAATGAATTTGCAGAAAGAGAAGGCGTGAAAGTTAATTGGGTTGCAAAGTCATACGAGTATAACCTGTCAGAAAGTACAAAGATGTTGTGCAATAAAGAAACAGCAGAGTTTATACTTGGAAAAATATAATTTATGGCATCATCATATATTGAAGAAGTGACATGTCCAAAGTGTCACACTAAAGTTAGGGTTAAGGTCACAAATGGGGTTTATCCTATGCGTACAACAGAAATTGCTAATTGCCCTGTATGTTGGGAAGAATTGTTCCATAAAAATATTACAGGTGACATTGAAGAAAGCGTTTTATCACTTGAAAACACTATCGAACCCTATCTGACAGAGTATAAGAATAAACAGGAATAATTTTGTCTTCCACTTATGCACAATATTGATTTCTCTAAAATAGATAGGCTTCATTCCGAGTGGTCGAGGATGGAGAAGGCGGCCAGGTTGGGTTGGCTGTCGGGAGAGAAGGCGCGGCTTACAGGGCTGGCGAACCAGTTCTCGCTGTATATCTATGCTAAAGGGGGTGTTATGAATGATTCCGAGAGAGCTTACGCTCGCAAGCTCCTTGACATGATTAACTCTGTGAATACGGAAGGCTCAAAGGTGATGGACGACCTTAGAAATGAAGCTTTCAAAGAGATTGTCAAAAGTATAATGAAACAATAAAATAGCTCCCACCGCACTTACGTGCAGCTGGAGCGGCTCACAGGAGTAGGAAGAGGGCTAATTCAAAAGTTATAAAACAAGAAAACAAGGTGTGAGGGAATATCTGATTCAGATGTCAGGAACCTGTCCCCTGCCATCCCCCTCTTGCCATCCTTGATTCAGAGAAATAGGTGTTTATCCGAGGCTTAGCCTCCGATAATATATCTTCAAGGCTGGCGCATAGAATGTAACAAATGAAGAACAAACGTTTCAAGCAGATAGCGTTTAACTATAGCGATAAGGACATCGAGGGCGAAGTCCACGACTATTTCAAACTGAAGTTTGAGGATCGTGAACTTACCGACTATGAGTTCTTGCTGTGGGTGAAACTGTTCTACTCTATGAAGCGTAAGGAGGGAACCTCCATACAAGAGCCTTCTTCAGAACTGTTAGAAGCAATAAGACAAGAGTACCAACTGCCAGAGCCAACTACTAACCCATCAAACCCAGAGTTATTTGAAATGATGAGGGCTCATGAGTGGATAAAACTGCAAGACAATACAGGTAAATACCTGTTTGGCCCCTTCTCAGAAACATATCTGAAAGTACCATCGTTTTCAATCAATCGCTTTCAGCGGTCTTTAAACATAACGATAGGAAAGCTGAGAGATTTGATTGGTAATGGCGATATAAACGAAGAGTTATTAGATAAGACCAAATGGATTACTGATTGCATCAGAGGTTTGAATCATTTTGTAAGCCAGGCATATCTTGAGTTGTTCACACACTCTAAGGTTGCAAACGCAACAGAGAACGATAAGAAGGAAAGTTGTCCGTACTCAACCCATATAAGGGTTTGTAAGGATATACTTGAGATAATATATATACTATCAGAAGCATATAAGCATAACGAACTAACATCAAGAGGATATGAACCAGAAATGGTGTTTCCTGTTCTTTTGCCTAAGTATATAGAACTTAAAGGAATCTCAGGCTTTTCTTGCCTTTCATCTCTTGTCCTCGATGCAATGTTCTTTACGTTTGACTATCAGGAGGCATTGCTAACTATGATGCTCTTTCTGCATTTGAATTTTCACAATTCATTGCTCTGGGCAATAGAGTTTGCAGCTTCACCAGTTAATATAGGAGTACCAACGGGAGAGAGAGGTCAGAAGGAGCACACAACACAGATGAAGATATATCTTTTCGATAGTAAGGATCGCCCTCGTGTCATCCGTATAGATATGCCTCATAAGGGCGATGGTGGGGAGAAATATCTTCATTTCAATGTGACACCTACTTTCCAAGGTGAAAAATATGACCATCTTGTTCTTACGAAAGACTTAGATCAAGTACAATTCACACTCGATAGTTTGAAGGAAGCTGCGTTGCGAGAATGCCCTAATTTAATTGTAGTACAGGACAGTGGAAGTGCAGATGATGAAGCGATGCTCCATGAAATGCACCGGTTCTTGGCTTATGAAGATATGACCACAAGGTATATCGTGAAAGAGGAGCAGGAAGAAGTCTTGACGGATTATTGCAAAATTACTGGTAAGCAATTCGGTAGTCTCAATGCAGCATTAGAACATGCTTGTCAGACTTTTTACGAAAGATTCTAGTAAATGATGACTAAGCCCGAATTCATATCCTTGACAAATCGCCTGCTTGAAGATGCTGTTGTCAGATGTCAGGAACCTGTCCCCTGCCATCTCCTGCCATCCTAACAATTTTTTTACATCACTAAAAAAAAGAAATCCTCAAAAAACTTAAGGGAATAGGTGCATCACATAGACAATTGGAACGTTTGACTGGAATAGGACGCGGAATAATTCAAAAACTATAAATGGATGCCACTGACCTGTCCTCGTGGCATGATGAATTAGGACAAATATAGTATGGAACCAAAGGAGTTAATGACAAAGCGCAGGATAGAAAAGCTTGCAAAGGAATACGAACAATATGGAGAAGTCTCCCAAGAGATTTCCATGGGAGATCGTAAAACCATCGATGTCTTTGTGTCCCATTCCAGTGCAGACAATGAGTTTATTAAAAAGGTTCTTCTTTTCCTCAAACATGCCAAAGGTGGTGTGGAGGGATATGTTGACTGGCAGGATTCAAAGATGCAACATCCGACAAATGCTGATACTGCTAAACGTTTGAAGGATAGAATTCGAAGAGCTCGGAAACTGATTTATGTTGTGACAAACGATTCCTTGAAATCAGTTTGGTGTAGTTGGGAGCTGGGATTTGCGGATAGAGATAAGGGAATAGAAAATGTCGCAATTTTGGCTATCAAGCCCAATAACGGGTATTGGAATAAAAACGAATATCTCCAGCAGTATCCTTGGATAAATTACGAGAACTATCTTTTTCGTGTTATGATGCCAAATGGAACGTCGCAGGCATTGTATGAATGGCTAAATAAGTAAGAGAATAATTACTTTATTAACTGAACTGTCATTAATTATGATCGCACCACTTTCTGTATACGTTCTTTATCACTTCGATAATAAAGAAGGGCATGAGGTATACGAGCGTCTTTACAAATTACTTTGTCGGGATGCTGGTGATCCGTTCTTCGATGGACTGGACATACCTGTCTATTATAGCTGTGGTACTGACACGAATGCAATAAATGCAGTAGATTACTCGCGTGCAGAAAAAACGGTGATTCTTTTGCTGATTGACCAGAAAATGTATATTAGCGAAGCATGGAGGAATGTAGTTAAGGACATCCCAAACACATCAAATGTTTGGCTATGCCCAATATCACAATACCAATATGCTTTCGATTTCTCTGGTCGGACAGAGTACCAGCAGTTCATTTCGTTGAAGACCTATTCAGTGTTAGATAACTGGCAGGAGTTTAAGACAAGGCTATTTGACTATCTCATCCGTTCATTATCAGCAGACCCGAAGAAAAAACTGAAGATATTTATCAGCCACTCAAAACGAGACAAGGACAACCTTGGCCGTGTAAATGCTGAGAATCTAAGGGACTATTTGCGCAAAGAAACCAAAGGCGATTCATTCTACGATGTAAATGACATTGTTGACGGATTCCGTTTCGATAAGCAGATAGAGTCAGCAATCAAGGATTCACTCCTGATAGTGCTGTTTACAAATACATATTCATCAAGAGAATGGTGTCGTAGAGAATTGCTTACTGCGAAGAAATACAAGATACCAGCCATAGCTGTTTTTATGGTAAATGGCGACATTGACAGAGTGTTCCCTTATATAGGTAATATTCCCTCAACGATATACAATGGCGATTGGAGACCTGTACTGAATCTGCTTTTCCGTACTACACTTGACCAATACCACGAGTTGTTATTGTTGGGCAAGCTCTCAGACGCAGGAACCTCAGTATTACCTTTCTCTCCGGAGGCATTTAGCCTCTCAATAGTAGACGGCGCTAAGAAGAAAGTTCTGTACCCAGAACCTCCTCTTGGTCCAGAAGAGATAGAAATACTACAGGCTATACGCTCAGATACAAAGTTCTATACTCCAATGCAATATTTGGCTAAAGACGTGGATTTGAAAGGTAAGAAAGTTGCAATATCCGTATCTGAATCTGACGATTTCGAGTCTATGGGGCTTAGTCAGGCCATTCTGAAGGATCTTACAGTTGAATTATCACGCCATATCCTCATTGCTAAAGGTCGAATGGTTTATGGTGGTGACTTGAGACAAGAAGGTTATACGGAGCTATTCAAAGATCTCTCTTATCAATATGGACAGTTTGAGAAAACAGACAGTTCTCATGTCTATTTTGATAATTACCTTTCTTGGCCAATTACCACTAAACTGACCGAAGACATTGTAGCTGACTATGCGCATAATAGAGTTAATCTAGTGAAAGTTGCACATGCGGCTGAATGTGAGGGAGTAGTGAACCTCACAGAATTCCTGCCACCAGTTGGTGATTGTAATCTGTATCTGTGGGGCCAGTCACTAACGAAAATGCGTCAAACGATGGAGACAGCGGTATCAGCAAGGATTATTGTTGGAGGCCGTACTAGAGGATTCAAGGGTAAGATGGCAGGACTTCTTGAAGAGTTTAAGATAGCTAAAGATAATCATCATCCCATTTATTTGGTTGGTGGCTTTGGTGGAATTGCAGGAATGTTATGCGCAGCTATAAGGAAAGAAATACCTTCACAAGCATTCCTTGAAGAAGCATGCACACATGACTATTATGAGAGTCTCTTCAATTATTATGCATCTAAAGGGCAGCCTATTGACTATTCTTGGATTGATAGCATAACAGAGGGTGACTTGAATAATGGGCTTACTCCTGATGAAAACAAACGTTTGTTCTCTACCATAAATATTATGGAGATAGTATCATTGGTGCTGAAAGGACTTTCTAAAACGTTGAATCATGCATAAGGTCTTTGTCTGTTACCACCACAAGAATGACCAGTGGTATAAGAATGAATTAATCAGCTGGGCAGAGAAGAACCAGGTATTTATTGATGGTTCTGTTGGCTTGGGTGAGATACCCGAAGATTGGGATGATCAGAAAGTCAGGGAGCATATTCGTGAT